>CAZLJG010000138.1:0-8086 GCA_964559545.1 uncultured Solibacteraceae bacterium
CTGATAGCCCTTGGGCAGGTCGGGATAGAAGTAGTTCTTGCGCGCGAAGATCGACACCGGCTGGATGTCGCACTCGAGTGCCAGTGCCGCGCGCAGTGCAAATGTCACCGCCTGCCGGTTGAGCACCGGCAACGCCCCGGGCAATCCGAGGCACACGGGACACACGTGCGAATTGGGTGCCGCACCAAACGCGGTACGGCACCCACAGAAGATCTTCGTCTCGGTCAGCAGCTGGCAGTGAATCTCCAGCCCGATGACCGTTTCGAAGCTAGCCGGCAATCGGCCCTGCCGCCTTCACGGCCGCCGATGCGGTCTTTTCAAACGTCTTGAAGTTGTCCACAAACATCTGGGCCAGCTTCTTCGCCTGAGCGTCGTACGCCGCCGGGTCCTTCCAGGTGTTGCGCGGCGTCAGCACTTCCACCGGCACATGCGGGCAGCTCGTGGGCACGTCGAGGTTGAAGATCGGATCGCGCTCGTAGCCGACGTTGTCGAGGGCGCCCGACAGCGCCGCGTTGATCATCGCGCGGGTGTACGCAATCTTCATGCGCGTCCCCACGCCGTACGGACCACCCGTCCAGCCCGTGTTCACCAGCCACACCCGCGAGTTGTGCTTCGCGATGCGATCGCCGAGGAGCTTGGCGTAGACGTTGGGATCCCACACCATGAACGGCGCGCCGAAACACGTGCTGAACGTCGCGCTCGGTTCCTTCACGCCGCGTTCGGTGCCGGCGACCTTCGCGGTGTACCCCGACAGGAAGTGGAACATCGCCGCTTCGGGCGACAGGCGCGCAATCGGCGGCAGCACGCCGTACGCGTCAGCCGTGAGCATCACGATGTTGGTGGGATGTCCCGCGCGGCCTTCCGGGACTGCGTTGTCGATGAACGTCAGCGGATACGCGCAGCGCGTGTTCTCGGTGATGGCATCGCTGTCAAAGTCCGGCTTGCGCGTGACGGGGTCGACGACCACGTTTTCGATCAGGGTGCCGAAACGTTCGGTCGTCGCGTAAATCTGCGGCTCGGCTTCCCGCGACAGGCGGATCGTCTTGGCGTAGCAGCCGCCTTCGAAGTTGAACACGCCGTGCGCGCTCCACCCGTGTTCATCGTCACCGATGAGCCCACGATGCGGGTCGCTCGACAGGGTCGTCTTACCCGTGCCCGACAGACCGAAGAACAACGCCACGTCGCCCTTTTCGCCCACGTTCGCCGAGCAGTGCATCGGCATCGTGTCGCGCAGCGGCAGCAGGTAGTTCATGACCGTGAAGATCGACTTCTTCATTTCGCCGGCGTAGTTGGTGCCGCCGATGAGCACAAGCTTCTTCGCGAAGTTCAGCAGGATGAACGTTTCGCTGCGCGTGCCATCCACCGCCGGGTCGGCCTTGAAGCTCGGAATGTCGATGACGGTGAACTGCGGATCGTGCTGCAGCCGCACCTCGTCACTCGGCTCGTTGATGAACATGTGGTGCACAAACAGGCTGTGCCAGGCCTTTTCAGTGATGAGCCGCACCGGCAGCCGATACGCAGGGTCCGCGCCGGCGTAGACATCCTGCACGAACAGTTCCTTGCCCTCGAGGGCCTTCATCATCCGCGCGTGAAGCGCGTCGAACTTCGCCGGGTCGATCGGACGGTTGACCTTGCCCCAGTCCACGTGGGCCTCACTCGAGGCTTCCTTGACCACGAACTTGTCATTGGGGGACCGGCCGGTATGCGGGGACGTGATGCAGACAATCGGTCCGTCGGCCGACAGCATACCTTCGCCGCGCCGAATCGCTTCTTCATACAGCGCCGAAACGCCAAGACTCCAGTGCACCTTGCCCGGGTTCTGAATCCCAACCGCTGACAACTCGACTTTACGACCAGACATGAAAGACTCCTTTGGAGCACAAACAAACGGCCCATTTTAGCGCGTTCGCGGCCCACCTTTCAAAGCGGTCATCAGCGCCTCCCGGAGTGCGCACAATTCATACGGGGCTGCCAGCGTGGCGGACGCGTCGTGAAACACCCGGGCGTCATCCTCATCGTCGGCCTCCCGAGTGAGGGCGATGAGCGCCACATGGTCGCGAACCCGGGCCCACGCTTCCGTCCACGGCTGCGCGTCTCCGTCAATGACTGTCCGATCCACCACGGCCAGCGTGACGGCATCCTCGGCCAGGCTCTCGAGCGCCTCGCGCGCGTTGGGCACCGGGCGCACGGCGCAGCCCCAGCCACCCAGGGCGGCGGCAATAAAGTCCCTGGTCACCGAATCGGCGTGTGCGACCAGAGCCAGCGGCTGAGGGCGGCCCGACGCATTGTCCCAGACATCCTCCGTCCGCACCGGGAGCCGAATGGAGAACGTCGTGCCCTTCCCGACCTCGCTGTCGATCCAGATCTGCCCGCCGTGGTCGCGCACGATGCCGTAGACGATGCTGAGACCAAGACCGGTGCCTTCGCCAACGCCGCGCGTGGTGAAGAACGGATCGAAGACACGCGCACGGTTCCCCGCTTCGATGCCGTGTCCAGTGTCCTGCACGCGCAGCACAATGGCGCCACAGGCAGGTTCCGGCGCCACGGCGATCGTCAGCCGTCGCACGCCGGACTGCTTCATGGCCTGTTCGGCGTTCAGCACCAGATTGAGCAGCGCCTGTTGCACCTGCCCGCCATCCACGTAAATCGGCGGCAGCCCCTCGGCGTACTCGGTCACCACCTCGATGCCCTTCAATCTCGAGTCGTAGGCGCGCAGATCAACCACGCGCCGGCAGAGCTCCACGATGTCGTGGCGGCTGCGCTCGGCGGTCTGGCGTCGCGCAAACGTGAGCAGGTTGCGCACGATGCGCGCCGCGCGATCGGATTCGGAGACGATGCGCGAGACGTCCTCGATCAGTCCCTTCCCTGCCGCCGCCAGCTCCGGCTTGCTGGTGACTTCCTCGTGCACGAGCTGGGCATAGCCAATCACACTGGTCAGCGGATTGTTGAGTTCGTGCGCGACACCCGCGACCAGCTGACCGATGGCCGACAACTTCTCCGCTTGCACCAACTGCGCCTGCGTGGTGCGCAGTCGGTCCACGGTCGCGACCAGCTCAGCGTTGGTCGCCGACACTTCCTGGCTGAGGGTGCGCAACTGACGCGCCCGTCGCCGTTCCTCAGTCATCTCCTTGGCCACCAGCACGGCGGTGCCCGAGGCGTCGGGCACCGGCACGGTCGTCACCGCAAAAATGCGGCCGTCCGCAGTGGTGATTTCCTGGTCGAGGCGTTCACCGTCGCGAAGCGTGCGCCCCACCAGACAGTCGGGACACCCACCGCCGCAGAGCCCCACTTCGTCACACGTGCGCCCCTGCGTGTCGCGAATCGGCCAACCGCGCAGCTCGGCCAACGCGGCATTCACGCGCATGCTGCGGGCGTGGCTGTCGAACAACGCGATCGGATCGCTGATCGCATCAAAGGTCCGCTCCCATTGGACTTTGGCCCTGTGCACGCGTTCGTACAATTGGCCGTTGGCCACGGCGACACCGAACTGGCGGCCGATGGTCAGCAACACGCGCTCGTCGTGCTCGTCAAAGCGGTGATCGGCATCGGACACGAGTGTCAGCACACCGAGCGCTTCGGCACCGGCCAGCACAGGCACCGACACCGCACTCCGAATCGGATACGCCTCGTGGAGGTCGCCGAGGACATCGTGGGGGATGTCATCCTTGCGCACGGGCAGGTGGTCGGTCATCGCCGTGTCCGACGGCCAGTCGTCGCGGCGACCATACACCTGACTGACCAGGTCGAGTGGCGCCCCGTGCACGGCGCGCACCACCAGCGGGCCGCCGTCGATCGGTCGCAGGCGCAGCACACCCCATCGCACCTGGTATGCGTCGGCCACCTTGTCGAGACCGCCCTGCAACGCCTCCGTGATCTCGATCGACGCGGACACGGTGGTCGCGACGTCGTTCAGTAAGCGCAGTTCCCAGGTCAGGCGCTGACGTTCGATTGAGCCACGCCGCCGCTCCAGCGCGCGCTCGACCGTGGCAAACAACTGCGCGGGATCGAAGGGCTTGGGAACAAACGCAAACACGTCCTGCGCATAACTCTCGAGCGCACTCGACAGCCGGCGGTCCGCCGAGATGACGATCGCTTCAGCGGCCGCGTCGCGCGCGCGCACATCCTTGATGACATCCAGCCCGGACCCCGTCCCCAGCCGCAGGTCCACCACGACGACGCCAAACGGCCGCCGCGTCAGCGCGGTGAGCGCCTCCGCGCCGGATTGCACACCGACCACATCGAGTCCGCGCGCGCGGCCGACATGCGACAGCATCCCCAGCACAAACGGGTCGTCATCAACTACAAGGACTGCGTCGGAGATCATTTTCACGAAGACACTTCTGGGAGAGCAGCGGACATAAAATACGACGAAATCATGCGACACGGAACCCGAATCGCGCGAACCTTGGGCACGATCGCCGCGATGTCGATCGTCGCCGTCGCGTGCGGACCGGGACGCGCGCGCATGCCCGGCGCCGTCGCGCCGGGCACCGAGGTCGTCCTGCAGGTGCGCGTGAATAGCCGCATCCAGCGTGTGCCGCTGGAACGGTATGTGCTCGGCGCCGCGTTGTCGGAAGTGACTCCCACAGGAGAGGCTCCAGCCATCGTCACTCGAGTGTACGAGGTTCAGGCGGTGATTGCGCGGACGTATGCGCTGTCGCACCAGCGGCGGCATGCACGCGACGGATTTGACCTGTGTGACGACACACACTGTCAGCTCTATCAACCAGAACGGATACGGACATCATCATTTGCGCGGGCCGCAGAAGCGGCCGTCGAACGAACCCGCGGCCAGGTGCTCCGCGCCGGGAACGCGATCATCGACGCCCTGTTCCACGCCGACTGTGGTGGACACACCACCACGCCGGCCGCAGCCTGGGCGGGAACCAATCACCCCTACCTGCCGGCCCGCGAGGATCAGGTGCCGGGCCTGCGCCACAGGGCGTGGACGTTCGACGCGTCGCTGGCCGACTGGCGAACGCTCCTCAACGGCGATCCCCGAACGTCGGTCGGCGCCACCCTCACCCGCATCACGATTGCCGCGACCGGCCCTGGCGACCGCGTTACGGCCCTCCGCTTGGTCGGCACCCGCGAGCGCATCGTCACCGGCGAAGTCCTACGGTCAGTAGTGACTGCCGCGCGAGGCCCTCGCGCGATCATGAGCACCCGATTCACTGTCGATCAGACCTCGGCCAGCGTTCGACTCACCGGCACCGGCTTCGGTCATGGTGTCGGGCTGTGCCAAGTGGGGGCAATCGCCCGAGCCCGCCGGGGGGATTCACTGGAGGCCATCCTCGGGCATTACTACCAGGGCGCTCGGCTGGGTAAACAGGCGTATCCTTAAGCCGTATACCTACTTAGTTGATGGCTGCTGAGACCACCCGGGAAGCCGACGCGCGAGTTGCGATAGACGTCAAGGCGATGCAAGCCGCCGGACGGCTGGATGCTGCCCGCGAGCGGTATGCCGAGTTGGTGGAGCGGCATCAGCGCCGGGCGGCCCGGATTGCGTATCACTACCTCCGCGACTCGGCCGATGCCGATGAAGCGGTGCAGGACGCGTTTGTGAAGGCCTACACCCATCTCGGCACGTTCCGCGAGGAACTGCCGTTTGAGGTCTGGTTCACGCGCATCCTGATCAACGGCTGTCTGGACCGCATCAAGGCCAAACGCCGCCGGGAGCGCTGGATCGCCCGGCCGACCGTGGACGCCGACGGGGTGGAACGCGACCCGGCCGAACATCTGCCGTCGCTCAGCCCGAGTCCGGAAGCGCAGCTGCTCCACAACGAGCGCCGTCGCCGGTTGAAGGAAGCCATGGTCCAGTTGCCCGAACGGCAGCGGCTGGTGTTTGTGTTGAGTCATTTTGAAGGACGGACATCTCGTGAAGTCAGCGCCGTGACCGGCCTGAACGAGTCCACCGTCCGGGTGCATTTGTTCCGGGCCATCCGTCGGCTCCGTTCGCTGCTCGCTCCGGGCACCGACAACGGGAACGACGAGTCGGATGTGGCCTCGGGCACAGGAACAACGATCGTGAAAGGAAGGGTTCGTCATGCGTCTCGCTGATGCCGTTTTGCGGCGTGGACATCTCTCAGAACGCGCGCTTATCGATGTGTGGACGACGGGGCTCCGTCCCGCCCACCTGGATCGCTGCGACCAGTGCGCCGGCCGTGCGCTCGAGCTCAGCCGCTGGCTCGACGACGTGCAGGTGACCGGCCGGGAAGACGCCGACGCCGTGTTCTCAGACGACGCGCTGGCCACCCAGCGGGATCAGGTCATGTCGCGGCTCGCGCAGCTCGATCGTCCTTCAAAGGTCATCAGCTTCCCTGCGGCGCCCCTCGCGACCCGTCAGCCCTACGCCACGCGACGTGTCAGCCCGGGCTGGCTCGCGGCAGCGGCCGCAGCCGGCCTCATGATTGGTGTCGTCAGCATCGAGTTGAGCCACATGATTCCGTTCGGCGGCACCGAGACGGCCCCTCAGGTCGTCACCGCCCCGTCGTCGGACTACGAGGACAGCGAACTGCTCCACACGACCTACGCAAACCCGTCCGTCGGTGGCCTCGACGCCCTCGACGACATGACACCGCGCGTGGTCGACGTCGTGCTCGTCAGGCGCTGAACGAAGTCCCGGAGTTCCGAAGTCCCGGGGTTCCGAGGGCGCGGGCTACAATAGACGTGCGTGCCCCCGATCATCTTTCGTAAAGGCCTCGACATGAAAGCCGCCGTGGCTGGGGACCTGGCGGCGGCGTATGACTCGGCCATTGTTGAGGAACTTCGGCAGTCCGGGTTCGTCCGGACGCGCGGGCGGCTGACCATTCACCTCGCTCGGGAGTTCGGCTTCTGTTACGGCGTGGATCGCGCCGTGGATTACGCGTACCAGACCCGCAAGCGCTTCCCCACCAAGCGGGTCTTTCTGACCGGCGAAATCATTCACAACCCTCACGTCAACGATCAGCTTCGTGCGCAGGGCATCCGCTTCCTTACCGATCCCGGCGAGACCGACTCGACGCTCGGGCCGGATGATGTGGTGATTCTCCCGGCGTTTGGTGTGTCGGTCAGCGACATGGCGCGGCTGGACCAGCAGGGGTGCACCCTGGTGGACACGACCTGCGGTTCGGTGCTGACGGTCTGGAAGAACGTGAAGCGGTATGCGCAGGACGGGTTCACGTCGGTGATTCACGGTAAGGTCACCCACGAGGAAACCCGGGCCACCGCATCTCAGGCGACCCAGTATCCCAACGGCCACTACCTCGTGGTTCTGGATAAAGAGGAAGCCGCGTTTGTCTGCGACTACATCGTCTCTGGCGGGGACAGGGCGGCGTTTCTGGCCCGGTTTGCCAAGGCCGTGTCCGAGGGTTTTGACCCCGACGTCCATCTGCAGCGGATTGGGTGCGCGAACCAGACAACCATGCTGATGAGCGAGTCGCTCGAAATCGGCGAGATGTTCGGGAAGGCGATGGCCCTCCGGTATGGCGCCGAGGCCCTGCCGGCCGTGTTTCGGGCATTCGACACCATTTGCAGTGCGACCCAGGAGCGGCAGGACGCGGTGATTTCCCTCCTGGACGAGGTGCCGTTGGACCTGATGGTGGTCATTGGCGGCTATAACTCCAGCAATACCTGCAACTTGGCCAAGATCTGCGCCGAGCGGTGCCCGACCTTCCACATTGCCGCCCCGGACTGCCTCGTGTCGGCCTCGGAACTGCGCCACCGGCCCATCGGGCTCCCCTCGACGTCAGCCGTGGCGGAAGAAATCGCCGCCGACTGGCTCCCGGCAGGCCCTGTGACCATCGGCCTGACGGCAGGCGCCTCGACCCCCAACAACATCGTGGGACAGGTGGTCAGCCGGCTTGAGTCCCTGGCCGGCCCCGGGTCCCGGTCGTAAACAAGCGATTTTGAGTGGGCGTAAGAGAAAGGTGTGAAGACCAGATTTTCGATTGTCGGCGCCGTGATCCTGGCCGTGACGGTGTTGAACCCCGGTTCCAGGGCTGAATCGGTTCAGACCGCGCCCGAGCAGCAGACCAAGCCTCAGACCCAGTCCGGCACCCGCACCGAGAGCCAGAACCGCGACTCCCAGCGCAGCCGCCTTCCCTTC
>CAZLJG010000139.1:0-5513 GCA_964559545.1 uncultured Solibacteraceae bacterium
CCCGCCTGCGCCGCGTCGCCGAAACCCTGCCCGGGGTCCAGCGCGTCGGCCTCCCGCGGGGAGATGTTGAAGAACGCCGCATCAAACTTGTCGATCCCCGGCATGAACCCACCCCAGTGGCATGCGGGTCCTGTCAGGTGCGTACGGTCGGGTGGAATCGGGGAGATGAGATCGGTGCCGGCGACCAGGTGCGCCCAGAACTGGTCGAGGGTGGCCGAGCCCGGGAACACACCGTCGATGCCGATGACCGCCACTGCCCCGCCGGGTGCCGTCGCACGGGTGGGCATCACCGGCAGCGCCGCAGGCACAGGGGCAGGTGGTGCCGTCACGCCTGGCGACTGCGCTGTCGGAACCTCGCCGAACGCGGCAGGGTGCGCGCTGGACAGATGCCCTGCCAACGCCCGAATTGTCTGATACTCAAAAAACACCGTCGGCCTGATGGACGTGCCATGCCGCGCGTTGAGTTCGTCGGCCACTTCCGCCAACGTCACCGAATCAAATCCGTAGGCTCTCAGATCCTCGTCGGCATCCAGGTTGGTCGCGTCGACGTGCAGCACGGCCGCCATGACGGTCGTCAACTCGTCGGTCACCCGCTCGACGCGACCGACGCGGTTGGCCGGGGGCATCGGCGCTCCAGCCGCGCCGCGCCGGGCCGCCGCAGTGCGCGCCAGCACCCGTTCCGGCGTCACGTGGCGGCCATACAACACCATGTGCTGCCGTTCGCCCGTCTGCAGCGCCAGTGTCAGCGCCTCGCACGCCTGTGGCGTTGGCAGCGGATACATGCCGAGCGCGTCGCGCAGGAACGTGGCGGTCGCACCATCCACGCGCATACCGCCGTCAGCCCACAGCGGCCAATCCACAGCCACGACCGGTGCCTGTCCCTCGATGCGCTCGTCGGCGACACCATCCATGAACCCGTTGCCGAAGGCGTAATCACACTGACCGGCGTTGCCGGCCACTCCGGCCACCGACCCGCAGGCCACGATCCAGTCGAGTGCCAACTCGCGCGTCGCATCGCGCAGGTGAATCAGGCCAAGCACTTTTGGTGCGGCCACACTCACCATCGTCTCCACGTCCTTCGCCGTGATCCGCGCGTCGCGCACAAACCCCGCGGCGTGGATGACGCCATGGAGTGCGCCGTGCCGGGCGACGATGGCCTGGACGACGCGATCGACGTCGCCCCGTCGGGTCACATCGCCCGCCATGTACGCCACACGCTCCTCGGCCACATCGAGCGGGGACCGCCCCATCAGCACCACTGAGGCCTGGTATTGCGCGACCAGGTACCGGGCGATCTGCCTTCCGACGCCGCCTGCACCTCCAGTGATCAGATACACGCCGCCGGTCCGGAACGGTGGCGTGTCGTCGGCCGGACTCGCCACCGGCGCAAACCGTCGGACCGTTCGCGCGCCACTCAGATACCTGACGTCGCCGGCCGGGTCGCCCGCCACCTGTGACTCAGCCCGCGCGACCGCCAGGCCATCAGTCTGCTCGTCCACTTGCACAACGGTGGCAGTCACTCCGGTCTGCTCGCGCTCGAGTGACTTCAGGAATCCGGCAGCCGCAAGGCATAGCGGCGCCCCACGACCCACACACACGATCCGTGTGGCAGCCTCAGCCGGACGTCGGGCGACCGCCTGGCCGACCGCGACCAACCGACGCAACACGTCGAGCGGTTCACCGTCGAGCGCGCACAGCAATCGCACCGCGGCACCACCCGCATCGCCCAATGCGGCGACGGCGTGGTGCACGTCCTCACTGACGACGACTTCAATGGCCTCGGTCGTCTGCTGAACCAGCGGGACGAGATCCCAGACCGGTGAATAGGTCGCGAGCCGTTCGGCTGCTGGCTGCAGGGCGCGGACAGTCACGCCTCGAATCGCCGCAAGCGGCGCGCCATGTGGATCGACCACGATCACGTCATAGGTGTTCGGCGTGGCTCCCACCGTCACACAGACCTCGCAGGGCGATGTCACTGGCGCATAGATTTCCACGCGTTCGATGGTGGACGGCAGCCGCGGCGTGCGCCCTTCCTGGCTGTCTGCGCCAACAACCCCACTCAAGGCCTGCAGCGCGCCATCAACCAGCGCGGGATGCAGGATCCACGCGGGGTCAACGGGTGCGGCGAGTGCGGCCCAGGCCTCCGCCGGTCCGACGGCCATCTGGTGCACGACGCGCAGGCTCTGACCGTACTCAAAACCGTGCGCCGCCAACTGCGCGTAGACCTCAGACGGCTCACGCGGCGTCGTACAGCGCGCGCGTGTATCGGACAACGACACACGTCCGGGCGTCGTCACCGGCTCACCGATCAGCACCGCTCGCAGGTGCACGTCCGGCGCACCACCATCTGTGACTGACCCAACCTCCACGCGAATTCCGTTCGGGCCGGACACCAGGGACGTGACCAACGTCAGTCCCTCCGGCGGAACAACCACGGGCGACACCCACACCACTTCGGACAGGCCGCTGACGATGGGAGTGCCGGATCCATGGCGACCGGCGGCGACCGCCATCTCAAGCAACGCGGCACCGCAGAGGATCGGCCGGCCGTCCACGTGGTGATCACGCACGAGCGGATGCGCCGCCGACAGTCGCGTGGTGAAACACGTCCGCGCGACGGTCGACGTATTGCGATCGAGCAGCGGATGCAGCGCCCCCCGCTCGGCCTCCACGGCTGCCGTACCGTGAGATCGAGTGACCCAGAACCGGGTGCGTTCGAAGGGATAACCCGGAAGGCTGACCCGACGCGGCGACTGCCCTGCGTATAACAAAGACCAGGGCGGCTCGCCACCCTTCACCCACAGATCGGCCAGCTGGCGCAGCTTGTGCTTCTCGGCCCAGCGCGTTATCGCCTGCCGCATATCGTCGTCATCGGTCAGACGTGCCAGCGTGCCTGCACGGCCGACCTCACCCGACACATACGCGTCGGGCTCGAGCGTGCCGTCCAGCCACCGTTCCAGCATCGTGCCGAGTGACGCCACGTCGTCGACGATGAATGCGAGGCGGACGTCCATCGCGTCGCGCCCCATCTGGAGCGTGTACGCGATGTCGACCACGTCGTACTGCCGGTCAGAGGTCGCGAGATGTTGGCGCAACGCGGCCACCACCTGGCGCAACTGGTCGCGGGTCCGTGCGGACAGGACGATCAACACCGGCCCGACTCCCGGCACTCTCGCCGGTGCCACCGCCTCCTCGACGATGACGTGTGCGTTGGAACCGCCGGCGCCAAACGACGACAGCGCGGCGAGACGCGGCTGGCCGGCCGGCCACGGCTCGGCGACGCGCTGCACGCGGAAGGGGGTGTGCTCAAACGTGATGTGCGGGTTCAGCGTGTCCGCGTGCAGAGACGGCACCAACTGTTCGTGCTGCAACTGCAACAGGATCTTTGTCAGCCCTGCAATACCAGCCGCCGATTCCGCATGCCCGATGTTCGACTTGATCGAACCGATCGAGCAGAACTGCGTGTCTGCGGTGTCGGCGCCAAACGCCTGCGACAAACCGGCGATCTCAATGGGATCGCCCAGCGATGTGCCGGTGCCGTGTGCTTCAACGTAGGAAATCTGCCGGGCGCTGACACCCGCGCGTGTGAGGGCCCGCGTGATGACACGGCCTTGCGCCAGCGGATTGGGAACCGTATATCCGTTGGTCTTGCCACCGTGATTGACGGCCGTCGCACGAATCACGCCGTAGATGTGGTCGCCGTCGCGCTCCGCCTGCGCCAATGGCTTGAGCAACACACAGCCCACCCCTTCACTCGGAATGATGCCGTCGCCGCCCTCACCAAAACTCCGGCACTTTCCGTCACTCGAGAGGAAGTTGCCCTGAGTGAGGATGCGATATTTGTTGGGATGAATCGTGATGTTGACGCCGCCGGCGAGCGCCATCTCGCACTCGCCACTGCGCAGGCTTTCACACGCCAGGTGCAGCGCGGTAAGCGAGGATGAACATTGCGTATCAACGGCGAGGCTCGGCCCGTCGAAGTTGCAGACGTACGACACACGATTGGCGATGCTCGCCGGGCTGCCCGACAGCGCCTTCTGGCGTCCGAGCTGGCTCTCTTCGACGCCCAGGAAGGGATACTCCTCGTACATCACGCCGACAAACACGCCGACCGGCTGAGGGGTCGTCAGGTCGCGCCGATAGCCGGCGTCTTCAAGCGCGTGCCACGCGGTCTCGAGGAAGAGGCGTTCCTGGGGATCAAGGATTTCAGCTTCACGCGGCGAGATGTTGAAGAACCGCGCATCAAACGCATCCACGTCATCGAGGAACCCGCCCCATTGACCGTCATGCTGCCGGTGGTCCCACCGCGCCGCCGGAATTTCGGTCACACAGTCGCGACCACTCACCAGGTTCGTCCACAACGTGTCCAGGTCAGGCGCCTGTGGATAGCGACCGGCCAGGCCGATGATGGCAATGCGACGATCGGTCTCGGCAACCGGAACCACGTCGCGCGGACGTGATGCAGGCGCGGAAGAATCCGCGACGTGACGGGATGCGGTGGCATCTGACGACGGGCCGATGAGTTCGTGGAGCCGCGTCGCGTGGGTGCTGACGAGACGCGTAGCTAGCGCATCGAGCGTCTGACACTCAAACAACAACGTCCGCGAGAGCGGACCCAACGCACGCTCGAGGTGCGTCGTCACGTCGACCACCATGATCGAGTCGATGCCGTACTGCTCGAGCGGAGCGCGGCTGTCGAGATCCGACGAGGGAATGCCGATGGCCTGCGCCACCTGGGTGCGAAGCAGCGACACCACCTGCTGGCGGAAGTCGGCATCGGTGGGGATCGACGTCGCAACAACCGGCGAACTGACGGACGGAGCGGCGGTCCGCGTGGAGAGGGCCGCCTGCCCAGGCCTGGCGTCCGTGAGGATCACGCCGTCGCTTTCGGCTACCCAGACGAGTTGGCCGAGTGGGGCCGCCTCTGGGGTAGGCACTGCCACACGCGTGAATCCCGCTTCGATAAGCGCCGTTCGCCACTGCGCCTCGCTCAGCGCCGGCGAGTCGGGCAACCGGCGCGCGCGATCGGCCGCCATCCACCAGCCATCAAGCAAGCCAAACGTCACCGTAGCGGATGGACGCACAGCGCTGGCTTCGGCCAGCACGAGGAGCCCGCCGCGTCGCAGCAGCGCTTTCACGTGCCGCAGCGTGGTCGCCATATCCGGCGTCGCATGCAGTACCTGCGATGCGACCACAACGTCGTACTGCCCCAGCGTCAGGCCCTGATCGGCGGGCGGCTGCGTCACATCAAACCGCGACGGCTTCACGTACGGGTGAGTTGCCTGAAACGTCTCGGCGCCGTGCCGCAGAAAACTCTGTGACAGGTCCGTGTAGCGATATTCGGCGAGCGTGCGGCCCTGCGCCGCCAGCGTGGCCAGCACGGCCGCGGTCGTCGCGCCGGTGCCCGCCCCGATTTCCAGCACGCGCGCATCGGATGTCGTCACCGCTGCCGCCACGAGCGCGGCGACCTGCGCGTGTCCGGCATCCGCGACCGGATGGCCGCGATAGACGCC
>CAZLJG010000139.1:5613-8053 GCA_964559545.1 uncultured Solibacteraceae bacterium
CGCGCCATCCGCGCCTGATAGGCCGGGCTGGCCACCACACCGACTTCGCCCCAGTAGCCCCAGTTGATCACGTGCACCGGATACGGCACCTGCGTCGCTAGTGCCGAGGCCCACGCGTCCTGATACGCGCAGCCGGCCGTGTAATTGCTCTGCCCCGCCCCGCCGCTGAAGGACTGCGCCGACGAAAACACACACAGCCAGTCGAGCGGCAGTGGGGCCACCGCCGCGCCCAGCACCTGCGACCCGGTGACCTTCGGTGCGAGCACTGCCGCCAGCGTCGCCGGCGTCAACTGCGCCAGGCTCTGATCCTGGAGGACGAGCGCGGCCAGCACCACGCCGTGCACGGCGCCGTACTCCGAGAGCACCGTCGCGAACGCCGTCTGCACCGCCGCCGCGTCGGTCACATCCGCCTGCAGATACCGTGGTGTCTTTCCATCGCGCGTGAGGGCCGCCTGCTGCGCGGCAATCGTCGCGTCCATCGGTCGCCGGCCCAGCCACACCACCTGCGCGCCGTAGGTCGCCACCAGATGCGCGCTCAGCACCTGCCCCAACCCGCCGGTGCCGCCGACAATCACATACACGCCGCCATCGCGGAACGCACTGCCGGGCGCCTCCGGCCACGTCGGCTCGGCCCAGCGCCGCACCTGCCGCACCCCGTCCTGCCACCGCACCCACGCACCAGTCGGCGACGCCGGCTCGGCCGCCACCGTCCGCACCTCATCCGCGCTCGTCGCGCCCAGCGTGTTGCGCACCCGCCACCGCGGATATTCCTTGCTCACCGACGCCACCAGCCCGGCCACCGCCGCGCCATCGGGCGTGTCCGGACTCACCACCCACACGTCGAGCGGCCAGTCCGCCGCCGCCGATCGCGCCAGCTGCTGCAGCACCGTGCACATCGTCGGCACCGACAAGCCAGCACTGTGGATCCACACGGCTGACAGGCGCGACGTTCCGTCCCATGTCGCGACACAGCGGGCCGCGCCGACGTGCGCAGCGACGGCAGCGCGCCAGTCCTCGGTCCCCAGTCCGCGATCCGTCGTCACGACCCACACGGCGCCGTCTGCGCCAGCCGTCGTCGGCGCGGCGAGCTCAGCCTCGGCAGGCGCGGCCGCCCAGTACGGCACGTACACCGTCAGCGGCGTCTCCGTCGGCGCGGATCGCACCGTGATGCCTTCCACCTGCGCGAGCACCGCGCCGCTTGCGTCGAGCACCTGCACATCAACGCCGCTCGGCGTCTGTCGGCCGAGCACCCACGCGGCTGTCGCCCACACCACCTCGGCCGCCTGCGTGTACCGCCGCACGGCATACGGCAGCGGCGCGCCGGTGCCACCCGCCGCGATCAACGGCGCCACGCTCTGCAGCGCCGCATCCACCACCGTGATCGCCGACGCACCCGCCGCCGGCGTCAGTGCGCCCAGCGTCTCACGCGCGCCCGCCCACAACGTTGCTACGCGCTGATACGCCGCGCCGTACGTCACCCCGGCCGCCGCAAAGTCCGCATACCGCGTCGTCGCCGGCGCGGTGACCGTCAGTCGCGCCTGCACCGCGGCCACCGGTGCCCACGCGGTCAGCGCATCACCCGCTGGCGCCGCGTCGACGCGGCCCTCGCCATACACCGTCGTGCCCACGCGTACCGTCCACGCGCCGGCCTGTCCCGCGGGCGGCAACGTGATCTCCACGGTCACCGGTGCGGTCACGACCAGCGGCCGCCGCCACACCGCGTCAGTCACGACCCACGCACCCGCACCGCGCGCCGCCACGGCCGCCGCGACCTGCGTCAACACGCCAGCCGCCGGATACACCGGCTGTCCCTGCACCACGTGCGCCGCCACTTCTGGATCACCGGGCGACAACTCCACGGTCACGGCGTCGCCGCTCGCGAACGCCGCGGGCGCCGCCACCGGCAACCAATACCGCTCGCGCGCAAACGGATACGTCGGCAGGTGCACCCGGCCAGGCGACGTCGGCCAGTGCGCCGCCCAGTTGATCCGCGCGCCGCTCACCCACGCCTGCACATCGGCTACCAGCGTGGGCGGCGCGGTCGCCGGCGCCGACACCAGCGTGCCGTCACGTAACCACTGCGTCGCCGCCGCCACCCACTCGCGCACCGACGCCACGACCCACGCGACGCGGCTCGCCTGCGACGTGCGGCCCACCTGCAGCGTGTAGGCCAGCGACGCGAGCGACACGGGCGTCGCATCATCAGCCGCAACCGCCGCGACCAGGGCCTCCACCAGCGTCCGCACCTGCGCCGCACTGGCCGCCGACACCAGCACCGCGTGGTAGCCCGGCACGTCCACGCGCGCCAGCACCGGCGGAGCCGCCTCGACCACCACGTGCGCGTTGGCGCCACCAAATCCGAACGAACTCACGCCCGCGCGACGCGGATACGCACGCCCCTGCCCATCCACCCGCGGCCGCCAGGCTTCCGTTTCGCGCA
>CAZLJG010000140.1:0-5326 GCA_964559545.1 uncultured Solibacteraceae bacterium
TGTGATGACACTCGGCAGCGTGCGGGTCGCCCCTTCGCGCGTCTCACTCAGGCGGATGATTGACGCCGCCGCCGGATACGCAAGCGGCTTGCCGAGCACCCCATCCGCCACGCTGAACAGCAGCGTGGTCGCGCCCACCGCCAGTGCGGTGGTGAGGATCGCAACCGCCGTGAAACCCGGCTGGCGACGGAGCACGCGGGCGGCGTATCGCACATCGGGCCACAGGTTGAATCCTCGCGCCCCGGTGGCCGGAGGTTCCACCACCGGTGGCCGGACCATCCGACGCGGCGGGCCATCAACACCGGCCGCCCACGCCTCGATGTGCACCATCACCGATGCGCGCGCCTGATCCGGCGTCAGCCCGTCCGCGCGCGCGGCCTCATACGCGGCCGTCGCGTGCTGAGCCCATTCGTCGATCATGTCGGCGGTCGCAAGCTCCGCCAGCGACACCCCTCGGCGCTGCAACGCGTCGCGAATCGGTTGTTGCCAGTTCATGACTCCCCCTCCCGCGTCTGAAACCCTGCGACCCGATCCAGTGCCGTAAAAAAGTCCAGCCACACCGAGCGTTCCTTGGTGAGCATGCGACGACCGGCCAGCGTCAGGCGGTAATACCGCCGGCGTCGTTGCCCGGCCTTCTCGACCCAGCGCCCTTCGATCAGGCCGAGGTTGTCGAGCCGGTACAACGTGGGATACAACGAGGCCACGTGATAGTTGATGGCGCCGTCGGACCGTTCGCCAATCAGGCGGGCGATTTCATACCCGTGCCGGGGACGGTCCTCCAGCAGGGCCAGCACCAGCAGGTCGGCGCTGCCCTTCCGCAGTTCCTTGGAGATAGGCTGATTACCCATGTGTGGGTAATCACTATATAATGACCGGGCCCCCAACAACCGAGAGGACTAAGGTGCAACGTCCCCTGCGTCTCGTATTCGCCCTGTCGTTCGTGACCGCCCTGTCCGCGTGCGAGGCCCTGAAAGCCCCGACCGAGCCCGGGCTTCCAGCCGGCGCGGTCCGTTATGCGGCCGTCGGCGCCAGTGACGCCATCGGCTACGGCGGCTCCGTGGTGTGCCAGCCCTTTGCGCCCTGTCCCGATGGCACGGGCTACGTCCAGACGGTCAGCCGGCGCCTGAAATCGGCGCACTCCGACTTCTCCGACACGAACCTGGGCATCCCGGGTGCGGTCGTCAGCCGCCGGTTGCTCGACCTGGGCAAATCGGTCGGGCGCGACCCGGTGACCAATTTCATCGATGCCCAGATGCCGTTTGTGCCCCGGGCCTCCACCCTGGTGACCCTCTTCGCCGGTGGCAACGACGTCAACATCGTCGCCGCGGCGGTCAAAGCCGGTCAGGCCAACGGCAACGTGGACGCGTACATCACGGCCCAGATCGCCGCGTTCGCGCAGGAATTTCAGGAGCTGATCACGGGTATCCGGGCCCGCGCGACGACCACCAAGGTCATCGTGCTCAACCTGCCAAACCTGTCACGCCTGCCCTATGCGAACGGACTCAATTCCACTGAGCGTGAGTGGATGCGCCGCCTCGCGGTCGGGTATTCGGCGGCCATGAATGCCACCCGGTCTGCCGACGTGCTCATCGTGGATCTCATGTGCCACGCCCCGATGTACGACGCCGGCAACTACTCCTCTGACGGCTTCCACCCAAACGACGTCGGCTACCGCCGTCTGGCGGACCTGGTATCGGAAGCCATCGCCACGCCCCCCGGGGCGCCGGCCACCGCCTGCGTCTATATGAATTAGCGGCTACTTGTCACAAGGGCTAAAGCCCTTGTGCTCCGGGCCGGTGTATACTTGCGGGTGCTCGTAGCGGGAATGCGGTGGTAAGTGGGCCCGTGCCCACTTTTTCTGTTTTTAGGCCCCTTTTTTCCCGTTCCGGCAACCTGCAGGATCCAAAGTGGCCACGACCCGCGAGCAAGCCGTCGACCGTGTGCGCGAAGCGGCACAACGCGTGGCCGAAAGCCACGGACTGACGATCTTTGATCTTCAGTTCCGGCGCGAATCCATCGGTTGGGTGCTGCGGGTGATGGTCGATCGGCCATGGCACGTGTCGAAGGGGCCCGAACAGCCCGGCGACGCGGTCGGGATCGGGGATTGCCAGAAGGTCAGTCATGACCTCAGCGCCCTGCTCGACGTGGAAGACGACCTGGGGGCGGCGCTCGACAAGGCCTACACCTTGGAAGTGTCCTCACCGGGTTTGGATCGACCGTTACGCAGCGAAGACGATTACCGGCGGTTCACCGGGCGTCTCGCAAAGATTGTGACGTCAACGGCTGTGGACGGTCAGACGAGTTTCTCGGGCCGGATCACGGGAGTGGACGAAGGATCGGTGTTGCTGGCAGAAGGCCGGCGGACACACCGGGTGCCGGTGGCGGCGGTCAAACGCGCCCGGCTGGACGTGGAGTTCTGATTATGGCGACCGAACTGCAGCAGATGATTGACGTGGTGGCGAAGGACAAGGGCATCGACCCGTCCATCGTCGTCGGAGCGATTGAGGACGCGTATCTCGCGGCCGCGCGCAAGGTGTTCAAGGAAGAAGAAGACCTGCGCACGCGGTTCAACCTCGACACCGGGCTCGTGGAACTCTACGCGGTGAAACAGATTGTGGAGGCGGTGGCCGACCCGCACCGCGAAATCGCGCTGGCGGACGCCCAGGCGGAATACGGCGAAGAAGCCGAAGCCGGTATGGAAATCGAGTTTCCGAAGGAAACCGAAAAGCTTGGCCGCATTGCCGCGCAGACCGCGAAGCAGGTCATCGCCCAGCGCGTGCGCGAAGCGGAACGCGAAAAAATTCACGGCGAGTTCAGCCAGCGCGTCGGCGAAGTGGTCAATGCCCTCGTCAAGCGCTTCGAAAGCGGCGACCTGATTGTGGAAATCGGCCGCGTCGAAGGTCAGATTCCGCGCAAGGAACAGTCACGCGCCGAAAACTACGCCATCGGCGACCGTGTGCGCGCCGTCATCAAGACCGTGACGCGCAACGCCAAGGGCCCGCAGGTCGTGTTGTCGCGCACGGATCCGGCATTGCTCATCAAACTCTTCGAGCAGGAAGTGCCCGAAATCTACGACGGCACCGTCATGATTCGCGGCTGTGTGCGTGAAGCGGGAGACCGTGCGAAGGTCGCCGTGTTCTCACGCGAACGCGACGTGGATCCGGTCGGTGCCTGCGTCGGCATGCGCGGCACGCGTGTGCAGGCGATCATCCGCGAACTGCGCGGCGAAAAGATCGACATCGTCGAATGGTCGGAAGATCCGGTGGACTTTGTGACGAAGGCGCTCAGCCCCGCCCGTGTCCAGCGCGTCACGATCGTTGATGATGAAGCGCGCGTGATGGAAGTGCTGGTCGAAGATCGGCAGCTGTCACTGGCCATCGGCAAGAAGGGCCAGAACGTGCGGCTCGCCGCGAAGCTGACCGGCTGGAAGATCGACATCAAGAGCGACGAAGACAAGAAGAAGGAAGTCGAGCTGCAGTTGGCCGGCCTTGAGTTCGGCGAGACGAGCGAGGCCGAAGCGCCGCTGACGTTGCCCGATATTCACGACGAAGTCATCTCGCAGCTCAAAGCCGCGGGGTATACCTCGGCTGACAAGATTCGCGAGGCGGGCGCCGAGGCGCTGGCCGCGATTCCCGGGTTCGATGCGGAAACGGTCGAGGCGGTACTCGCAGCAGCGGGTCCCGCGACGGCGACCGAGTAGGAGTGAGGTAGCGTTTGGCCACTGTCCGGATTTATAAAGTCGCTGAGCTCCTGGGCCTGTCGAGCCAGGAAGCCATGAGCCTGCTCAAGAGCGAGACCGGCATCGAGGTGAAGAGTGCCTCGAGTTCCGTCGAGGAGATCGTTGCGCGACAGTTTGTCGAGCGCGAGGCGCGCAAGCGGCGCATCGCGTTGCCGCCGCCAACGGCCCTGTTTGCGGATGCACCTGCGCCCCCCAAGAAGGGCGTCGCCAAGCCCGGTGCCAAGGCCGGCAAAGTGGTGGAGCCGCCGAAGCCCGCGGCCCCGGCCCTGCGCCCGCGTCTGATCAAGACCGTCAAGCCGGCGGCTGGACACGCGGAGGACACGCACGAAGCGGTTGATGACGCCGTCTCCGAGCGTGCAGCTGACGTTGAGGCTCCAGCACAGGCGGTCGAAGTCGTCGCATCGGCGCCGGTCGCCGACGTGGCCGAACCGGTCGCGGAGCGCGAGGCACCGGCCGTTGAGTCGGCACCCGCGACCACGCCTGCCCCGACACCTGCACCCGCGCCTCGCACCATTGCGCCGCGCGGCAGACTGAACGTGGAAACCGAGCCTCCGCCCGTTGCGGCTCGACCGACACCAACGGCGACCGTGCCCGTGGCACCGCCGGCACGTGTGGCGCCAGCTGCCTCGGCACCGGCGGCACCCACGCCACCTGCAACACCGACACCACCTGCACCTCCGGCGCCGCCCGCAATCAGCCCGGTCACCAAGCCGATCATTCGGCCCGGTCGCGTGGTGCCCCCGTCGCGTCGCCTGCGGATTGAAGATCCGCTGACGGGCGAAGCGCCGGCTGCACGGCCGATGCCGCTGCGTCCGGTCGTGCGCCCCACCGTGTCTGCCCCGGCGCCCACGCGCCCAGCCGCGCCCGGCACGGCCGTCCGTCCCGGCATGACGGGTCGTCCGATTCCCGCAGGTCCGCGTCCGCCCCTCGGCGGTCCGCGCCCACTGCCCTCTCAGCCTGTGCGTCCCGGCCAGCCCGCTGGCGCCCCGGGCAGCCGTCCGCCATTTGGACAGCAGCGGCCCGGCCAGTCCACGTATCGCCCGGCCTACTCTGGTCCGCGAGGACGCAGTGGTCCCCGTCGTGACGATCGGCCGTCGGCCGCGCCGATGGCGATGGAACTGCCGCCGATCACCAAGCTCATCACGCTCGCCGAGGGCATGACGGTCAAGGACCTGGCCGACAAGCTCGAGGTCAAGGCGAAGGACGTCCTCAAGAAGTTGATGGACCGTCGCATGATGATGACCATCAACTCCACGCTCGACGCCGACACGGCCCAGCTGGTGTCGCGCGACTTTGGCGCCGAGGTCCTCATCCGCTCCTTCGAAGAAGAAGTGGTGGACGTCGAAACCACGGCGTCGAACCCGGAAGACATGGTCGAACGCGCACCGGTCGTCACCGTCATGGGTCACGTTGACCACGGTAAGACGACGCTGCTCGACGCGATCCGGAAGGCCAAAGTCGCCCAGGGCGAAGCCGGCGGCATCACGCAGCACATCGGCGCCTACTCGGTGGAAGTGAACAACCGCCGCGTGGTGTTCCTCGATACGCCCGGTCACGCGGCGTTCACGATGATGCGCGCCCGCGGCG
>CAZLJG010000140.1:5336-8012 GCA_964559545.1 uncultured Solibacteraceae bacterium
ACCGACATCGTCATCCTCGTGGTGGCGGCTGATGACGGCGTCATGCCGCAGACGAAGGAAGCGATTGACCACGCGAAGGCGGCGAACGTGCCGATCATCGTCGCGGTGAACAAGATCGACGTGCCCGGGGCGAACCCTGAGCGCGTCAAGCGCGAGTTGTCGGAACTGGGCCTGCAGCCGGAAGAATGGGGCGGCACCACCGTGACGGTGGAAGTCTCCGCGAAGCAGCAGACGAACCTGGATCAGCTGCTCGAGATGATCCTGCTCGTGGCCGACATCGGCACCCACAAGGCCAACCCGATGCGCATGGCGCAGGGCACCGTGCTCGAAGCCAAGCTCGACAAGGGCCGCGGTCCGGTGGCGACCGTACTCGTGCAGGACGGCACCATCCGCGAAGGCGACCTCTTTATCGCCGGCACCGTGGACGGCAAGGTCCGCGCGTTGTTTGATCACCTCGGCCGCAAGATCAAGTCGGCGGGTCCGTCCACACCGGTCGAAATTCTCGGCCTGTCGGCGCTGCCCTCCCCCGGCGACATCCTGCAGGTCGTGGACGACTCGCTCAAGGCGCGTCAGATCGTCACATATCGGCAGACGCAGGCGAAGGCCAAGGCGCTTGGTGCGCGTGGCTCACGACTCACGCTGGAATCGCTGCAGCAGCAGATGGCCGAGGGCAACCTCAAGGAACTCGCCATCATCATCAAGGCGGACGTGCAGGGTTCGGCGGAAGTGCTCGCCGACACGCTGGCGAAGCTCTCCGACGATCGCGTGAAGGTGCGCATCATTCACACGGGCGTCGGCGCGATCAACGAATCCGACGTGCTCCTCGCCACGGCATCCGACGCCGTGATCATCGGCTTCAACGTCAAGCCCGACCGCAATGCGGCCGAAGTCGCCGAGCGTGAAGAAGTCGAGATTCGTCAGCACTCGGTCATCTACCACGTGACGGACGAAATCACGAAGGCGATGACGGGGCTCCTCGAACCGACGCTCAAGGAAGCGCGCATCGGCGCGGCGGCGGTCCAGGCGACGTTCTCCACGCCCAAGGCCGGCACGGTCGCCGGCTGCATGGTCACCGAGGGCAAGATCACCCGCGCGGGCGACGCGCAGGCGCGTCTGCTCCGCGGCGGCAAGGTCCTCTGGACGGGTCGCATCAGTTCACTGCGCCGGTTCAAGGACGACGTCAGCGAGGTGAAGTCGGGCATGGAGTGCGGCATCAGCCTCGACAAGTACAACGACATCGAAGTCGGCGACATGATCGAGGTCTTCCACATCCAGAAGATCGCGGCGGTGTTCTAAACCCATGGCGCAAGGCTCACGGCCCGATCGTGTCGGCGAACAAATCCGGCAGGAGCTGAGCCAGATCATCGCCCAGCAGGTGCACGACCCGGGCATCGGCTTTCTCACGCTCACGCGTGTGAAGGTCACGCCCGACCTGCAGCTGGCGCGTGTGTTGTACACCGTCATGGGTGACGACAAACAGCGCAAGGAAACCCAGAAGGCGCTCGAGCGCGCGATGCCCTACCTGCGACGGCAGATCGGTTCGCGGGTCCGCCTGCGTCGTGTCCCCGAGCTGCAGTTCTTCTACGACGAAGCCATCGCGCACCAGGACCGCATCGAGCAGATCCTGCTCGACCTGAAGAAGGAACGCGACGAGCGCGGACCGACCGAAGAATGAGCTCCGCCGCTGACGTCGCCGCCGCCATCCGCGCGCACGACCACTTCCTCCTGACCTCACACGCACGGCCTGATGGTGATGCCATTGGGTCGCAGCTGGCCATGGCCTTTGCGCTGGATGCCCTCGGTAAACGTGTGCGGCTGATCAACAAGGATGCGGTGCCGGGCGCCTACCGCGGCTTCCCCGGCGCCGAGCGCATCATCGTGGCCGATGCCGTGCCGGCCCTTGATGGCGTCGCTCCTGAGGCGGAAGCCACCATTGTCATGGAGTGCGGCGACCTGAAGCGCCCCGAAGTGGCCGGGCTCGAGCGCCCCACAGTCATCAATATCGACCACCACATCGGCAACTCGATGTATGGCACGGTCAACTGGTTTGATGCGTCAGCTGCGGCCTGCGCCGAGATGGTGGCAGATGTCATCGACGCACTTGGCGTGACGTGGACGACGGACATCGCCTCGCACCTGTACCTGGGCATTGCCACCGATACCGGCGGCTTTCGGCACGGCCCCATTTCCGAGCGCACGTTCAGGATCTGCGCACGCGTCGCGGCCACCGGTGTGGCGCCTGCGCAGCTTTCGCGCGAAATCTTCGACAGTTTTTCCATCGGCCGGATTCGGCTCACCGGTGCCTTGCTCAACGCGATGGAGCTGCATCACGACGGTCGACTCGCGGTGCTCTATTACGACGATGAGCTGTTGGCGGCGTGTGGGGCGACCTCCGACGACACCGACGGGCTGGTCAACCTTCCGCTTGGCGCAAAGGAAGTCATGGCGGTCGCGCTCGTGCGCAAACAGACCGACACGCAGTACCGCGTCAGCATGCGGTCGAAGGGCGACGTCAGTGTGCGTGCCGTGGCCGTCCAGTTCGGCGGCGGCGGCCATGTGAACGCGGCAGCCTGTTCGGTCCCCGGCTCACTGACCGACGTCACGCAGTCGATCGTGCGCGCCATCGGGGCGCTGTTCTAGAGCCTTCGGAGCCCAGGGGCTTCAGCCCCTGGGACA
>CAZLJG010000141.1:0-7964 GCA_964559545.1 uncultured Solibacteraceae bacterium
ACGGTGATGCGATCGCCGTCCTTGAGCAGTGTCGCGCCGGCGTCCTTGGCGAACGTGTACTTCCAGCTCGCGTCGCCTTCATCCGACAACAGCAGCTTCGCGCCCGTGCGCGCGGCCAGTTCCCGGCTGCCGGACACATAGTCGGCATGAATGTGCGTCTCGGTCACGTGGGTGATGGACACGCCTTCACCCTCAGCCGCGCGGATGTACTGTTCAATGTCGCGATTGGCGTCGATGACGATGGCGGCTTTGGCACCGGGACAGCCGATCACGTAGCTGGTCTGGGCCAATTTGGGTTCAAAAAATCGCTTCATGAACATGGGGTTATTGTACTCACGTGCCTCGATACAAACTCGTGCTGGAATACGCCGGGACCCGCTACTCCGGCTGGCAGATTCAGAAAAACGCCCGCACCGTGCAGGGGGAACTGCACCGCGCCCTCACCGAAGTACTCAGTGACCCGCGGTTTGAGACCTACGGGTCGGGCCGGACCGATGCGGGCGTCCATGCGCTGGCCCAGGTCGCCCACCTCGACATTCCGGGGGCCCTGCCGACCAATACGCTGGTCACCAGGATCAACGACGCACTCCCCCACGACATCAACATCCTCTCGGCGGAACGGATGCCCGCGCGCTTCCACGCCAGGCACAGTGCCACGGCGCGGCACTACCTCTACCAGATCTCGACGCGGCGCTCGGCGTTTCACAAGCCGTTCATCTGGTGGGTCAAAGAACCCCTCGACCTCGCCCGCATGCGCGATGCCGCGGCCCGGCTCACCGGCTTCGCCGACTTCCGGGCGTTTACGGACGATGACCCGGACGAGAAGTCCACGCAGGTGCTCCTCACGAAGCTGGACATCACGGAAGACGGCCCGCTCATTCTCGTGCGGGTGTCGGGGTCACATTTTTTGTGGAAGATGGTCAGGCGCCTGGTTGGCATCCTGGTCGCCTGCGGGAAGGGCGACTTGTCACCCGAGGCGGTCGAACGTCTGCTGACGAGCGATTCCCCGCTGCCGGCGCAACTCACGGCGCCGGCAGCGGGGTTGTTTCTCGAGCGGGTCGATTATTGAGTCGGGACCGCCGGGCTAAAGCCCGGCGGCTCCGAACACTTACTGATGCCTTACCACTTGAAGATCAGGCGGCCCCACGTGGTGTGCGCGGTGTACGGCGCATACGTGTAGTAGAGCAGCATGTTGGTGCCGGCGGTGAGGGTCTGCTGCGCCTGTGAATCCAGCGTGAAGTCCTCCACGTCGTATTTGTCGTACCAGTAAGTCACGCCAATCGCGAAGCGCTTGCTGATGTTGTAGGTCGCATCCACCGTGCCGCGACTCAGGTCGCTCTTGACGGGCGGCAGCGCGACGGGCGTCGGCAACGTCGTCGGCACAATCGCTTCTTCCGGCAGTGTGCGATCGACGACCGCGCCGGTGATGTACTCGTAGGTCGCCCGCGTGCGGTTGTAGTCGTAGCTCATCCGCAGGTCGAGTTTCTCTCCGAGTCCCTTCAGATCCAGGCTCGCAATCACCGAGTGCACCTTGTCGGCGGCATCCGTCGCCCAGTTGCGCGATGGATCCAGCGTCTGCGCGCCGGGGTTGGCCTGACGTGACCGTTGCAGGGACCGGTAGTCCTCGTAGCTGTACGAAATGCCCAGGCCCACCTTGTCGCTCGGCGTGCCATCGATGCCGATGGAATACACGTCGTGATTGTTGTCGCGCAGGCCGAACTCACTCGCCAGGTAGTCGTCACGCCCGATGGCTGATGACACGTTCAGTGCCCAGTTCATCACCGGCATGAACGATGCGATCAGGGTGAACCGATCGCGGTCGCGGTTCGCCAGGTCGAAGTGCCGCATGCCGGGCTGTTCGGTCGCGTGGATCAGGATGTCGACATCGAAGCCCTGGCCGCGACGCTGCGCGTGCTCGTAGACCGCGCGCACGCTGATGACGCCGGTGCTGAGCGTGTCGAGTTTGACGCGCATCACGTTATCCACCGTCTCTTCGAAGATCCGGTGCGTGCGTTCGTCGCTGTAGCGCCCGTAGCCAAGTGTCAGCGCCGCCGGCCCCTTCGGCGTGATCCGGAGATCGGCGTCGAAGTTCAGGCGCGTGACACTGTAGCCTTCCGAGTGGAGCGGAGCCGCCAGTGTCGAGACGTTGCCGTCATAGGCCACCTTCTTCGTGGCGGTGAACGTGGGGATCTTGTTCTCGTAGTCGTAATACTTCAGGCGCGCGTTCAGGCTGACCTTGCTGGACGGTCGCGACGAGAAGTTCAGGTTGAACCCGGAAATCTGGGCCTCACCGTTCAGGGACCCACGTTCGGGTGATCCGGCGGCCGCCAGCACCGCGGTGTTGCTGGTCATCGGCAGAATCACGCCGTTGTCGTCCTTGAGCGTGCTCATCGTGGCATACGCCGTGATCCGTGACTTGCGCGGCAACTTGATCGACACCATGCCGTTGACACCCAGCTGTGTGCTGCTGACCGGCAGCCCCAGACGGCCCTGCGACGGTGTGCCCGCGATGTCAGTCGCGCGCAGCGGGTTGTCGAACACGACGGTCGTCACGTCGTTCTTGAACCAGGAGCCGGTGTACCCGGCCCGGAACAGCGCCGACCCACGTTCAATCTCAGCGGACGCTTCGAAGTCCGTGAGTGTGTGATCGATCGGCGCCGCAAACTCAACGACCTGACTGTGGCCGAACGATCCGCCAAACGGCTGGGTGCCGTCGCGATAGGTCTGTTTGAGCGCGACCTTCAACGAACTGTTCGGCGTCGGCAGGTATTCGAGGGCGCCTGCCGCCGAGTGACGTTTTGATTTCAGGTCGAACATCGACGACCCATTCACCAACGCCTGCACCGCAGCCGGACGCGCCGTCGAAGACAGGCCCTGCAACTGGGTCTGGATCGCATCGCTGAGCCGGAACTCGTTCACCAGATTGGTGGTGTACGGCGACCGCGTGGTGCGGCTGAGCAACATCGGGATCTGATCCCACTGCGCCCATCCCTTGATGGTGCCCGGCCTGGCAAAGTCGAATCGATATCGCTGGTCGCGACGAGCGACATGGTCACCGGCCGCCTGGAAGTACCAGCCGTCCGACTGGGCACGCCAGCGGAACGTCTCGAGGAACAGGCCGTCACTGAGGTCGCGATACCGCTCGTAGCGGGCGGCATCCCCTTTCAGGCTCGATCCCCGGACGCCCAGGTCCACGGACCCGGTGTTTGACGATGTGGTCTCCTGTGCCGCCACGGTGGCGGGGACAAGGGCGCAGAGCAGAAGTGCGAGTGCTGTGTAGTGGCGCATGATGTCCTCCGTTACCGCACAAACATGTTGCCCGCGGGGTGGTTCGACCCGTGGATGGTGGAGTGACATGTCACACAGGACCGCGCGAACACACGGACGCTGGTGGCCACAAGGCCGGCGTCATAAATCGTCGACGGGTGCCGCGTGGCCACGTGACAGCGCTGACACAGGGCCGGCGGCTTGGACACGAGCATGCGGTCGTTGGCTGAGCCGTGCGGGTCGTGGCAGGTCGTGCAGCCATCACGCGACGGCGCATGTTCCCAGAGGAACGGGCCGCGTTTGTCCGCGTGGCAGGAGACACACGAATCGGCGACCGAATCTCCCTTGCGGAGCAGCTTGACGTTGGTCGAGCCGTGGATGTTGTGGCAGGTCGAACATTCCATCTTGCCTTCGCGCACGGGCATGTGGCCCGAGCGGTCCACCTTCGACGCCTTGTCGCGGTGGCAGGAGGCACAGACTTCGGTCTGCGTCTTCTTCTTGAGCGCGCCGTTTTCCGACAGCGGATTGTGCACCGAGTGGCACGTGATGCACGCGACGCCGCGTGATTCGTGCTGGCTGCCGTCCCAAAGCGCGTGTTCACCTTTCGAGTGGCACGTCGTGCAGGTCGCATCCGCCTGCGCCGCGCTCATCGTCTTGAACGACAGCGGCTTGACGCTGACGGGATCTTCAATGTGTTTGCTGCCTGGTCCGTGGCAGGATTCGCAACCCTGCTTGGCGGCCGGCGTCCGGGGGTCCACCGCGCGATGGTGCGGCGAATCCTTGTACTTGGCCATGGCTTCGTCGTGGCACGTCAGGCAGGTGTCCTGCCCCACATACGTCGCGTCGGACGCGGCCGCGGCGGGCGCCTGCACTTGAGCAGGATTCTGCGCGACTGCGGAATCTTTCCCAACCGACAAATCAGGCGCATTCGCGCGCATGCTGCCAAACGCGGCAATCCAGACCACAAAAGCACACGCAACCCACAATTTCGGGCCTAATCTGCGGATATGTTGACCCATACATTCCTCCGGACGAACGAAAGCCGACTCAAAAAGCCGGCGTGCAACGCGGTGCACCGACCCTCACTTGAGCAAGTCCTGTGCCGCTACTTCTTGGCTAATCCGAACTTTTCAATCCGATATCGGATCTGATCCCGATGCAGCCCCAGCAGGGTGGCTGCCCGCGTTTGATTCCCGCCTGATCGCTCCAACGCCTGTTCCACCAGGCTCCGCTCCACGTCTTCGAGGTTGACGCCCTGGGCCGGCAACGCAAACGGCACGTCACCTTCCGCACCCGGCACGGCGATCGGGGCGCCGATCGTCCCGAAATCAGCGGCCTGCAACATCCCGTCTTCCGCCAGGAGCACCGCGCGCTCCACCAGGTTTCGCAACTCGCGCACGTTGCCCGGCCAGGCGTAGGTCTCAAGGCGTCGAACGGCATCGGCAGAAAGCCCCGGCACCCGACGTTTGAACTCCTTCGCAAACGACTCCACAAAGTGCTGTGCGAGGAGTGCAATGTCTTCCCCGCGCTCGCGTAACGGCGGCACTTCGATCCGCAGCACGTTCAGGCGGTAATACAGGTCGTCGCGAAACTTCCCAGACCGCACCGCTTCTTCGAGCTGCCGATTCGTCGCGGCCACCACACGCACGTCCACATGAACATCCGCCATGCCGCCCACGCGCCGGAACGTCTTCTCCTCGAGAAACCGCAGCAACTTCGCCTGCAGCGCCGGCGTCATTTCGCCGATCTCGTCGAGGAACACCGTGCCGTCGTCGGCCTGCTCGAGCAGTCCGCGTTTCTGCTGGCGCGCATCCGTGAAGGCCCCACGCTCGTGGCCGAACAATTCGGATTCGAGGAGTGTCTCCGGGAGCGCCGAGCACGTGATGTTCAAAAAGGGACGTGCCGCACGGTTGCTGGAATAGTGGATGACCTTCGCGATCAGGTCCTTGCCGGTCCCGCTTTCGCCGGTGATGAGCACCGTGGAGCCCGGACTGGTTGCCACCTTGCGGACAAGGGTCTTGATCCGCTGCATCGGCTCGGATTCGCCAATCACCGACGCCGGACTGAACGGCCGGGCCAACCCGGTCCGCAGGGTGCGCAGTTCACGACGCAGCCGGGTGGTCTCCAGCGCGCGTTCGACGCGCAGCGCCACGTCATCAAGGTCAAAGGGCTTGGTCGCGTAGTCGAAGGCCCCGCCCTTCACACTTTCCACGACGGTTTCGATGCCCTTGTGCGCCGTGAGCATCATCACCAGCGTGTCGGGGTCCATTTCGCGCAGACGCCGCAACGCCTCGAGCCCGTCACCGTCGGGCAGCTGGAAGTCCAGGAGCACCAGGTCAACGCCGTGGTCGGCTTGTTCAACAGCCTCGGCCACACTGCCGGCCTCGAGCACCTCATGGCCGTCGGCGCGGAGTCGCTCAACCAGCGACCACCGGATCAGGGCTTCGTCATCAACAACTAGGACTCGTCTACCGGCCATCGCGCTGCAGTATAAGCCTCATCGATCAGGGCCACGACCCGGCCGATATCAAACGGCTTGTCCACCACGGTGACCACGCCGGCCCGGCGCGCCATGACCGTCTGGTCGTGGGTCCCGTAGGCGGTCATGAGAATCAACGGCACGTGGGGATACCGGGCCCGAAGGTCGTGCACCAACGAAAGGTCGTTGACGTCGGGGAGTCTCAAATCGAGCAGGATCACAAACGGCTGGCCGTCCAGTTCGCTGGCCACCGCGCGCGCCTCGGCCCCGTTGGCGGCCTGCCGGACCAGCCAGCCGGCCTCCGCCAACCCTTCCGACACGGACCAGCGGATCAACGCTTCATCGTCGACCACCAGTACGCTTCGCGGTAGTTTTCCCTGCATCATGGGTAGAATTCCCCAGACGGTGCCCGTTTCACCGACTGACATCGTCATGTCCGCCCCCGTTATTCAAGGATTGGGCCATCGCCATGCCGCCGGATCTCGCCTCAGCCCTACGCCGGTCCCACAAGGAACTGGAAGACCTCAAGTATGCGCTTGACCAGTCCGCGATTGTGGCGATTACCAACGTGCAGGGTGACATCACCTACGTCAACGACACGTTCTGTGCGATTTCCAAATATCCGCGCGAAGCCCTGATGGGGCGCAACCACCGGATCCTGAACTCGGGCCTCCACGGACTGGAGTTTTTCAAGGAGATGTATCGCACCATCGCCCAGGGCCGCGTGTGGCGGGGCGACCTTCGTAATCGCGCGCGGGATGGCTCCCTGTACTGGGTCGACACGACCATCGTGCCGTTCCTGAATGACGAAGGGAAACCCTACCAGTACGTGTCCATCCGGTATGACATCACCGAGCGCAAGCGATCGGAAGCCGCGCTCCGCGATCAGGCGTCGCTCGCCCAACTCGGCAAACTCGCTGCCGTCGTCGCACACGAGGTGCGCAATCCGCTGGCCGCCATTCGGGGCGCGCTGCAGGTGATTGGCAAACGACTTGATGCGAAGAGCCAGGAATTCAGCGTGGTGCAGGAAGTGATCGCGCGTGTGGACGGGTTGAGCGACATCGTGCAGGACCTGACGCAGTTCGCGCGGCCGCGTCAGCCCTCGCCGATCCCCGTCCCGCTGCGGACCTTCGTCTCAAGCGTGGTCTCTCTTGTCTCGCGGGATGCCGCGCTCGCGCATGTGAGGGTGGATGTTGATGTTGAGGACGCCACCATCCACGTGGACGTGGACCAGATCCAGCAGGCGTTCTTGAACCTGCTCATCAACGGCGCGCAGGCCATGCAGGGCACCGGCCGAATCACCATCACCGGCGTGACGCGCAAGGACAGCTGCGAGATTTCGATTCGCGACGAAGGTCCCGGCATCCCCGCCGAGGTGCGCGACCACCTGTTTGAACCGTTTTTCACCACAAAACACCGTGGAACCGGCCTTGGACTGGCGACGGCCCGGCGCATTATCGACAGCCACGGCGGCAGTTTGACGCTGGAAAGTCCGGAAGGCGGCGGCACCATCGCACGCATTCGCGTCCCATTAACGCGGCCCTGACCGGGGCACACGGTTTGCAACAACCACCGGCGGAGGCCGAGATGGTTGTCATCAAGCGGATTCTCGTTCCGACCGATTTCAGTGACCCGGCAGCGGCCGCGTTGAAGTACGGGCTGGCACTCGCCGAGGAGTTCGGCAGCACACTGCACCTGATCCACGTCGTGCCCGAGCCCTACGTGTATCCCTGGGGCACGGAGATCTCGACCATGCCGTTGGTGGATCTGCTGACGCAGTCAGAAGCGCAGGCCGGCGAACGGCTCAAAACGCTCGTGGACGACCGCGGCGCCATGAAAGGCCGCGTCAAAACCTCCACCGCCATCGGCACACCAGTGGACCGCATCCTTCAGTACATCGCGGACGAAGGAATCGACCTGATCGTGATGGGCACCCACGGCCGCGGCGCCGTTGGCCATCTGCTGCTTGGATCGGTGGCGGAGCGCCTCGTGCGACGGTCGCCCGTGCCGGTGCTGACGGTGAAACACTAGTACGTGATGCGACGGGTGCGGGCGGGCACCCGAGGCGCGCCGATCCGAACGCGGATGTCGAGTGCGCGTGCGCCTCGCGTCATCACGCGCAAGGGGTTGATGTCCAACTCCTGAATTTCAGGACAGGCGGTTACGAGCGCAGATGCACGAAGCAGCACGTCTTTGAGCGCCGCCACGTCCGCCGGTG
>CAZLJG010000142.1:0-7963 GCA_964559545.1 uncultured Solibacteraceae bacterium
CGGCATGTCGTGCCGGTTCCCGGGAGCGCCCGACATCGATGCGTTCTGGCACGAACTGCAGCGCGGCGAACGGGCCATCGGCCCTGCGTCGTCAGCGCGGTCGTCTGGTGTTCGCGCTGGTCGCGTTGGCGGCTTCCTCGCGGACATCGACCAGTTTGATCCGGAGTTCTTCCGGTTGCGCGCTGACGAGGCCACGCAGCTGGAGCCCGAAGCGCGCGTGATGCTGGAAGAAGCGGTGAAGACGTTCCACCATGCCGGGTATGACCGTCGATCGCTCGATGGCGCACGCGCTGGGGTGTATGTCGGTGCGGTGGGCCATCACACCATCGCGGCGAGTGTCTCGCGTGTGTTCAACCTGACCGGGCCCAGCGCGGTGATCGACACGGCCTGTTCATCGGCCCTTGTGGGGCTGCAGATGGCCGCACGGGCGCTCCAGCACGGCGACATTGATCTCGCGCTCGTCGGCGGTGTGCATCTCCTCACTGACGATGAGGCGTTTGGCGTGTTTGAGTCGCGAGGGTTGCTGCGTCCAGACGCCGCGTTTCATGTCTTTGATCAGCGGGCGGACGGCGTCGTGCTGGGTGAGGGCGCAGGGGCGGTGCTGCTCAAGTCACTGTCAGCCGCGAGGCGCGATGGCGATCGAGTGCTTGCGGTGATCACCGGAATCGCCGTGAACAACAACGGGCGCACTGCCGGACCGGTCGCGCCGAACCTTCAGGCGCAGCAAGATGTCGTTGCGGCGGCGTTACGTGCGAGTGGTCGCCGTGCGGACGAAGTCGGCGCGGTGGAAACGAGCGGGGCCGGGTCGATCGTCACCGATCTGCTTGAGCTCAAGTGCCTGGACGCCGTCCTTGGCGGAGCCGGTCGCCCGCGGCCGACGTGTTACCTCGGCTGCGTGAAACCGACCATCGGCCATCTGTTGCCGGCCGCCGGTCTGGCCTCCTTGCTCAAGGCCACGCTCAGTGTGTCGCGTGGTGTCCATCCCCCCTTTCTGTCGGGCACCGAGCCGCTTGCACACTTTGACTATGACCGCGCGGGCTTTGCGTTTGCGAGAGAGCCGCGCACGTGGGATGCCGGCGCCGGCGTGCGGGTGGCGTGTGTCACGTCGTTCCCTGATGGGGGCACCAACTGCAGCGTGATCGTCGAGTCGTATCCGCAGCCGCAGCCTGACGCGCGATCGCCGTTGCCGCCGCCACAGTTTTCTGCGTCATCGTCGCCGACCGAAGTCGGCGACACATTCTGGGTGTTGACGGAATGAAGCTCGTCCTCGACGCCACAAATCCGCTGCTGCGGAATCATCACGTGCAGGGGCGCGCCGTGTTGCCCGGCGTCGCCTATGTCGATCTGATGTTCCAGGCGGCCATGAGGGCCGGCGCGGATTACCGGACGCACGAACTGCGGAACATCGTGTTGTTCGCCCCCTGCGTGGTTGCTGAGGGCGGTGCGATCACGCTCGATGTGTCGGTCTCAACGGCCGACGACGTGATGCGGATCACGGTGACCGGCCCTGAGGGGCGACTCGCGGCAGCCGAACTCCATCCGGTGACGACCGCGTTTCCGGTCGCACACCTCGCTGCAGACTGGCCGGTCGGCAGCGCGTCCGAACCGATCGACCGTGTGTATGCCCGGTGCCGCGAGGAAGGGCTGGTGCACGGTCCGTTCATGCAGGCGGTTGGCGACGTTGTGACGGGGCCGGCGGGCAGCCGCAGTGTGCTGCGCACAGGGCCGGACGCGGCGCGACTGGCGTCGAAGTTCCTGTTTCATCCGGTGCTGCTCGACGCGGCGGTGTTGACGACCTCGTCCCTGATGGATGCGGTCGCCCCCCGACGCCCGGGCGATCTAGGCTTGCCGGTGATCTACGGCGCGTTTCGTGCGGTGGCGCCTTTGCGTGACGCCTGCGTGAGTGTGTGCCGTCGCACCTCCGTGCGCCCGGGACCCGCTATCGTCACGTCCGACATCGAGTTCCACGATGCCGAGGGGCGACAGGTCGCGATGCTCACAGGCATCGTCCATAAGCGTGCGGGTGTGCGTGCGACTGAAGGCGATTCGGCCGCCCCGGTTGATCCCCGAGTGGTGGCGATGTTCGCACGGTCACTCGGCGTGTCGGCTGCGGAAGTGAATGTGCACGCCGGCTTCTACGAACAGGGGCTGACCTCGGGCCAGGCGTTGTCGCTTGTTGAGGAACTCGGCCGAACGTTCGGCACGACGTTTCCACCGACGCTGCTCTTCGAATACACGACGCTGACGGCGCTGCAGGGCCATCTGTCGACGCTGCGACTCGAAGCCACAGGGCCTGCTGTGGTGGTGTCGGCTGAACCGCGACGCCGCGGTGAAGAACCCGTGGCCGTCATCGGCATGAGCGGACGGTATCCGCAGGCCGCGTCGCTGCGCGAGTTGTGGCGCAACCTGGTGGCCGGTCGCGACTGCATCACGGAGATTCCTGCTGATCGCTGGGACGCATCCGTGCTCGACGGTCTCACGTCGTCGACAGGGAAGCCCCTGTCGCGGTGGGGTGGATTTGTCGATCACGCGGATTGCTTCGACGCCAAATTCTTCAACATCTCCGCACGCGAAGCGGAATTGATGGACCCGCAGGAGCGGCTGTTCCTGCAGGCGGTGTGGGAAGTGATCGAGGACGCCGGGTATCGGCCTGACACACTGGTCAGCCCGCGCGGTGCGGACCATCGTCGCAAGGTTGGTGTGTTCGCCGGCTTGATGCACAGCGACTATCAGGGGTTGGCGTCGGTGGAGAACGCCCGCGGCAACCCGACGCCGGTGGTGGAGAGTTACGCGACCGTCGTCAATCGCGTTGGTTACATCTTCAACTTTCACGGACCGAACCTGGCCGTGGATACCGCGTGTTCGTCATCACTGACGGCCATCCATCTGGCTGTTGAGAGTGTACGGCGGGGTGAGAGTGACGTCGCGATAGCCGGCGGCGTGAACCTGTCGTTTAATCCCGACAAATACATCACGTACGGGATGGCGAACATGCACTCGACCGACGGCCGCTGCCGCGCGTTTGGTGCGGGTGGTGACGGGTACGTGTCGGGCGAGGGCGTGGGCGTCGTGTTGCTCAAGCCGCTGTCGCGAGCGGTGCAGGACGGCGATCGCATCTACGCGGTGGTGCTCGGGTCCGAGATCAACCACGGCGGACGGGCGAGCGGCGTCACAGTGCCCAATCCCATCGCCCAGGCCGATCTGATCACGGCGTGTTTCGAGAAGGCCGGCGTCCCGGCGCGCAGCATCACGTGCCTCGAGGCCCATGGCACCGGCACGTCGCTGGGCGACCCGATCGAGTTTGCGGGATTGGTCAAGGCGATGCGCGCGTCGACACCCGACGAAGGGTTCTGCGCGATCGGATCGATCAAATCGAACATCGGTCACGCGGAAGGCGCGGCTGGCGTGGCCGGCTTCACAAAGCTGGCGCTGCAACTGCACCATCGCCGCCTGGTGCCGACACTGCATGTCGACACCCTGAATCCCCATATTGATTTTGCGCGGTCACCGTTTGTGGTGCCGCGTGTGTCAGAGCCGTGGGCGCGCACCGGCGACATGCCGCGACGCGCCGGCATCAGTTCGTTTGGCGCGGGTGGATCAAACGCGCACGTCGTGCTCGAAGAGGCGCCGGTGTCGCGACAGCCGCAGACGGACATCTCAGGGCCCGTGCTGCTGGTTGTGTCCGCAAAGACCGAGGAACAACGGCGTCAGGCGATCGAACACCTGCGCGACTTCCTCTCCAGTGATGACGCTGCCGGGGCGACGATGGCGTCGATCGCGCGGACACTGCAACTCGGCCGCGTCCCGATGGAGTATCGGTGGGCCTGCATCGCGAAGTCGCGCGAGGAAGCCGTTCGGCAGATGGACGCGTGGCTGGTGGGGAGCAACCCGGCTGATGTCTGGACCGGCCGGGCCGTCAGGGACTCCACCGGCGTGCGTCCCACCACCGACACTCTCGAGGCTTGGGCGGGCGCGTGGGTCGGCGGTTGGGAGCCGCCCTGGCGACAGGTGTATCCGCAGGGGCTGCCGAGCCCGGTGAGCCTGCCGACGTATCCGTTTGCGCTGACGCGCCACTGGATTTCGCAGACGAGACCGGAGCCGCAGGGCCACCCCTGGATGACGCGTGGCTCGGCCTCGCTGAACGCCGAAGGCGTGTATGCGCGCGGGCATGTGGTGGCCGGTCGCACGCTGTTGCCGGGCGCGATGTACCTCGAACTGGCTCGCGCGGCTGCGGCCGCGGCGCACGACGGACCTGTGCGAGGGATCCGGGATCTGGTGTGGCTGCGTCCACTGCCACTCGAGCGCACTGAGACGCGCCTCGAGATTCCGATCGCCAATGGCGCCGTCGAAGTGATGCAGGGATCGACGGTGTTGTGTCGCTGCGCGGTGATGGACCGGTCGCCGGACGCAATGGCTGACTTCGATCTGGCGGCGATCCGCGCGCGCGCGACCCGGCACCTGACCGGCGAACAGTGTTACGCCGAATTTGCGCGACAGCAGCTGCAGTACGCCGATGCGTTCCGGTCGATCGACTGGATCGCTTGCTCCGGCGAGGAATCACTGGCGCGGCTTAAGACCCCTGCGGTCCCGGGCGTGGCCTGGCACCCCGCACTTGTCGACGGCGCGTTCCAGAGCATCCTCGGACTGCTGCTCGCCGGGGGCACGCTCCCGTCTGGAGCCATTTCGCCGCTGGTGCCATTTGCGCTCGACGCCGCCATCACCCATCGTCCGCTTCCGTCAGAGGTGTACGCCTACACGCGCTGGAGCGTGGCCGGTGCGCGGTCGAGCTGCGACATCCTGCTGCTTGATGCCGAAGGCCGCGTGTGTCTGGAGTTGCGCGGTTATCGCATGCGTCCCATTGCCGTCGCTGGTGACGAGGAGGATGTGTGGCTCGGGACGTCCGCGTGGACGCCGGCGAGTGGTCGTCCGAACGTGGGGGCTGCAGCGCCGGCCACTGACATCTGGGTCGCGGATTCGGCGGTGGCTGCCGCGCTGTCACCGATGTGCGCTGAGGGGGCCGTCAGCGTGCTGCCGGCCGCTGATGGCCCCGTCGCCGAAGCGGCGGAGCGATGGTTCCTGGCGGTATTTCACACACTCCAGACGCGGCTGCGCGTGGCGACCCGGGTGCTGGTGCTCGTTCCCGACGCCATCCCCGAAGTGGTGTCGGCGCCGCTGATGGGGTTGTTGCGGACCGCGCATCTCGAACATCCCTCACTCTCGGGATCGGTCATTCGGTATCCCTCGCAGTGGCGACAGACGTCCGATCGTCTGGTGGCGGTCGTCGACGCCGAGCGTGTGATGCGCGAGACGTCGGAGGTGCGGTACCTCGAGTCGGGTGAGCGCCAGGTGCGGACGGTGTCGGCGGTGGCGCCACCAGCGGCCGGATCCTTCCGGGCGGGCGGCGTGTATTGGATTACCGGCGGGTGGGGCGGACTCGGGACGCTGTTCGCCCGGTATCTGTCGCGTGAGTACGACGCGACGGTCATCCTGAGTGGTCGTCGGAGCGTCGACGCCCAGACGATCCACCAGCTTGAGCGATGGTGGGCCGAGGGGCTGCGCATTCATGCCGTCCAGGCCGACACGAGTGTGCGCGCGGACGTCGCACGAGCGTACGCCGACATCGTCGAGCAGCATGGCGCGATCCACGGCGTGTTTCACAACGCCGGTCTGATTGATGACGGGTATCTGGCGGACAAATCCGCCGAATCGATTCGACGCGTGTTTGCGCCGAAGGTGTCGGGCGCTGTGTGGCTTGATGACGTCATTGGCGGAGCGCCCCTCGACTTCATGATGCTGGCCTCGTCAGGGGCCGCGGTCCTCGGCAATGCGGGACAGGCGGACTATGCGGGCGCCAACGCGTTTCTGGATCGCTGGGCTGAGGCACGGAATGCACTGGTGCGTTCCGGTGTGCGGCACGGCCGGACGATCTCGGTGTGCTGGCCCCTGTGGGCCGAGGGCGGCATGCGGGTGGATGCGGCGACGGCCGCACGGCTGCGCGCGGCCACGGGCATGGTCCCCTTGTCGACTGACGCTGGTCTGCGGTGCCTCGCGCTCGCACTCGGCAGCAATCACAGCCAGTTGATCGTGGCGTCGGGCGATCGGCAGATGCTCGACGCGACGTTTACCGGGGGACAGGCGACGGCTCCGGAGTCGGGCGGCGCGTCACGGCAGGCGCTTGAGCGCGTCGTGCTTGAGTGGAGCAGCCGCATCCTGAAAGTGCGGGTCGACGATGTGGATCTGTCGGTGCCGCTGGATGAACACGGCTTCGATTCGATCATGCTCGCCGAGTTGACCAACGGCATCAATGCCGATTGCGGCGTGCAGTGGACACCCGCGGTGTTTTTCGAATTGCCGTCGCTGGCGGCGCTGGTTGATCGATTGGTGACTGCGGGGGCGGGTGTGCGCGGTGAGGCGACGCCACCGGTGGAGGAGGCGCGCGTCGAAGCTCCGGTGGCGCTGCCGGAGCGATCGCAGAATGAACCCGTTGCGGTTGTGGGAATGGCGGCCCGCATGCCGGGCAGTCCGGACATTCGGTCGTTCTGGCGGCAACTGCGTGACGGTGTGGACTGCATTCGCGAGGTGCCGGCCGACCGCTGGGACTGGCGGAACGCCGGGTACGCGCCTGGGCGGTCGCCCATTCGCTGGGGCGGGTTCATCGATGATGTTGGTGCATTCGACCCGCGGTTCTTCGGCATCAGTCCGAGGGAAGCCGAGCGGATCGATCCGCAGCAACGCATCTTCCTCGAGACGGTGTGGGCGGCGATTGAGGATGCGGGGCACGACCCGAAGTCGTTGGCCGGATCGAATACGGGTCTGTTTGTCGGTGTGTCGTCGTACGACTACAGCGACCTGCTGAATCAGCATGGCGCCAGTGTGGAAGGCTACTCGCCGGCGGGCGTGGCGCATTCGATGCTCGCCAATCGCGTCTCGTTCCTGCTCGACCTGCACGGTCCGAGCGAACCGATCGACACGGCGTGCTCGAGTTCGTTGATTGCGGTGCACCGTGCGGTGCGGAGCATTCAGGCGGGCGACTGTGATCAGGCGATTGCGGGTGGCGTCAACCTGCTGCTGAGTCCGTCAGGATTCATCGCGTTTGAGAAGGCCGGCATGCTGAGCGTCGACGGCCGCTGCAAGACGTTTGCGAGTGATGCCAACGGCTACGTGCGCGGCGAAGGTGTCGGTGCGGTGTTGCTGAAGCCGCTCAGCCGCGCCGTGGCGGATGGCGATGCGATCTACGGGGTGATTCGGAGCACGGCCGAGAACCATGGCGGGCGCGCGCATTCGCTGACGTCGCCCAATGGCACGGCGCAGGAAGCGCTGATCACGAGCGCGTACCGGCGGGCAACGATTCCGCCTGACAGCGTGGGCTATGTCGAGGTGCATGGCACGGGCACCGCGCTTGGTGATCCGGTTGAAGTCAATGCGCTGAAGAAGGCGTTTGAAGCGCTGCATGCGGAATCGGCCAGCGCGGTGACCGAAGGCACGTGTGCGCTTGGATCGGTGAAGACAAATGTCGGGCACCTTGAGGCCGCAGCGGGCATTGCCGGGGTGATCAAAGTGTTGCTTGCGTTGCAGCACGAGGAAATTCCCGCAAGCCTGCACTGCGACGAGATCAATCCCTACATCGCGTTGGCGGGCAGTCCGTTTTATGTGGTGCGCGAAACGCAAGCCTGGCGGCCGCGGGTGGATGGGCAGGGGCGTGTGTATCCGCGCCGCGCGGGCGTGAGTTCGTTCGGATTTGGCGGTGCGAACGCGCACGTGGTGGTCGAGTCGGCTCCGCCGGTGCCACGTAGGGCGTCCCTTCAGGGGCGCCACGACGAAGAAACGGGCTACCACGCGGTGGTGGTGTCGGCGGCCAGTGCGGCACAGGTGCGGGCGCTGGTGGAGGCCCTGGTCGCGGCGGTCGCAGCGGATGATGCGACGCCAGTGTCGCTCGCGTCGCTGGCCTACACGCTGCAGGTGG
>CAZLJG010000143.1:0-7881 GCA_964559545.1 uncultured Solibacteraceae bacterium
CGATAAGACGTTGGCGCCGATCATGCGCAAGTCCTCCCATGAAGTCCGCACCACCCGGCGCGTGGTCACCGTGCGCAGCACCCTCAACAAGCTGTTTGGAACCGGCGTCGACGTGGTGGGTGGCAAAACAGGTTTCATCAGCAAGGCCGGCTATTGCCTCGCGACGCTCCTCCAGGTGCCGCACGGCAGCCAGGTCGCGGTGGTCGTGCTCGGGGCCGCCAACAGCACACTGCGTTTTGCCGAAGTCCGTCACCTCTTCAACTGGGTCGTGGGTCGCACCAACGGCCTGGACGGCGGCGACGAGACGATCGACCGGTAAGGCCCGGGGCGCGTGCCTGCACCCCACACACGGTCGCCACTCGCCGGTCGCACTCCGCGACTGACCATCCTCCACATCGCATCGGAAGTGACGCCTTGGTCCAAGACCGGAGGGCTCGCCGACGTCGTCTCCGCCTTGCCGCGTGCTCTCGAAGCCCTTGGCCACCGTGTCATCACGATCACACCGCAGTATCGCGGCGTGACGGTGGATGCCGGCACGGCACGTCCCTTTGCGATCGACATCGCGGGCGTCCGGCGGCACGGCTGTTGGCGCGAGATAGTGCACTCACCTCGGCGGCGCACCGTCTTCGTGGACGTGCCGGAGTGGTTTGACCGCGACGGACTCTACGGTGTCGGTGCCACCGACCACCCTGACAATGCCGATCGGTTCGCCGGCCTGGCGCACGCGGCACTCGGCTGGGCTCAGGACACCCCCGACGTCGGCCGCATCGACATCGTCCACGTCCACGATTGGCAGGCGGGGCTCGTGCCGGCCTTGCTGCGGACGCAGCCCGAGCGCTGGCCACGCGTCGCGCGCGCCGGACTCGTGGCGACCGTCCATAACCTCGCGTATCAGGGCACCTTTCCCAAAGACGTTGTGCCCAGGGTCGGTCTGGAGTGGCAGGCCTTCACCATGGAGACCGGCGAGTTCTGGGGGCAACTGAGTTTCCTGAAGTGTGGGCTGGCATTCAGCGACGTGGTGACCACGGTGAGTCCGCAGTACGCGCTGGAGACCGTGCAGCCGGAACACGGCGTGGGGTTTGATGGGGTCCTGCGCGCGTTGGGTGACCGGTATCTCGGCATCCTGAACGGCATTGACACCTCCGTGTGGGACCCGGCATCTGACCCATATCTGCCGGCGCACTTTACGGTGGATGACTTGTCCGGCAAACGGACGTGCAAACGGGCTCTGTTGGCCCGCTGTGGATTGCCGGTTGGTGATGACGCGTTGGATCGTCCGGTCGTGGGGCTGGTGTCCCGGTTGGTCGATCAGAAAGGCATCGATCTGGTGCTGGCGGCGGCGCCACGGTGGCTGGAGTTTGACGCCACGTGGGTGTTTGTCGGCAGCGGGGATGCGCGGTACGAGGCGCAGTTGCGGGCCCTGGCGGCCGCGTATCCGTCCAGAGTCGCGGTGCACATCGGGTTTGATGAGGGGCTTGCGCATCTGGTGGAGGCCGGTGCCGATCTGTTTCTGATGCCGTCACGATTTGAGCCGTGTGGCCTGAATCAGATGTACAGCCTCCGCTACGGCACGGTGCCGGTGGTGCGTGCGGTCGGCGGGCTTGAGGACACGGTGCAGGCGTTTTCGTCGCGGGCGAAAAAAGCCAACGGGTTCAAGTTCCAGGAGGCCTCTCCGGAGGCGCTGGCACGGACGCTGCGGCAGGCATTGCGGGTGTATCGACAGCGTGAGGTCTGGACGCGGTTGATGCGCCAGGGTATGGGGCAGGATCACTCGTGGGACACGTCGGCCCGGGAGTATGTCAAAGTGTATCGACGGGCTCGTCACCAGGCCGCGCAGCGGTGGGGAGACGGGTAGCAGTTGGGTTGTTGGGTCGTTGAGAGGATAGGACGGTATGGCAGCGGCGAATGTGGTGACGTTTACGGACGGCAATTTTGATGCGAGCGTGTTGAAGTCGAGCACGCCGGTGTTGGTGGATTTCTGGGCGGAGTGGTGTGGTCCGTGCCGCGCACTCGGCCCGACCATTGACGCCCTGGCGACCGAATACGCGGGTCGCGTGTCGGTGGGCAAACTCAATGTGGATGAGAACCCGCAGATCACGATGCAGTACATGGTGCGGGGCATCCCGACCGTGATGGTGTTCAAGGGCGGGCAGGTCGTCGAGACGATCGTGGGCCTGGCCGACAAGAACGAGTTCAAGGCCAAACTCGACAGCCACCTCTGAGGTCTCCCGTGCGTGATGTGACGATCATCGGGTCCGGGCCTGCCGGACTGACAGCCGCGTTGTACTCCGCGCGCGCCAATCTGAAACCCCTCGTGATTGAAGGACTCGAGGCCGGCGGTCAGCTCATGCTGACCACGGCCGTCGAGAACTTCCCGGGGTTCGCCGACGGCATCATGGGGCCCGACCTCATGGCCGCCATGCGCACGCAGGCGGAGCGCTTCGGCGCTGAAATCGTCCGGGGCCACGTGACCGCGGTGGACACCTCCGTGCGGCCGTTCCGCATCACGATGGGCGACGAGATCATCGAAACGAAGACCCTCATCATCGCCACCGGCGCCTCGGCGAAGTTGCTCGGTCTGCCAAGCGAACGCAAGCTGATGGGCCACGGCGTGTCCACGTGCGCGACGTGTGACGGTTTCTTTTTCCGAGGCAAACCCATTGCCGTCATCGGCGGGGGAGACTCCGCGCTGGAAGAGGCGACGTTCCTTACGCGTTTTGCCTCCAGCGTCACGATCGTTCATCGTCGCGACACCCTGCGTGCGTCGAAGATCATGCAGGACAAGGCCATGGCGAATCCCAAGATTACGTTTGAGTGGAACTCGGACGTGGTTGAAGTGGTCGACGTGGACGCAGGCGCCGTGTCAGGCCTGGTGATCCGCAACAACGTGACCGGTGTCCAGAAGACGCTGCCCGTTGAAGGCGTGTTTGTGGCGATCGGGCACACGCCGAACACGTCCCTCTTCAAGGGCCAGCTCGACATGGACGAGACGGGCTACCTCAAGACGCACGACGGCTCACGGACGAGTGTTGAAGGCGTGTTTGCCTGCGGCGACGTGCAAGACCACGTCTACCGCCAGGCGATTACGGCTGCGGGCTCCGGATGTATGGCGTCGTTGGATGCTGAGCGCTACCTGGCGGCCCACGAATAATTCACCAGGAATTCACAACGAGGCATGGAGGGCTGAGAGTTACGAAATCCAGCCGCCGCCGACGACATCGTCGCCGTTGTAAAACACCACGGCCTGTCCCGGCGTGATCGCCGTCTGGGGTTCGTCGAACACCAGATGTGCCTTGCCGTCTCCCGTGGATTCGACCGTGGCCGGCGCGTCCTGATGTCGATGGCGGATGCGCGCGGTGACGCGGGTGGGGCCATCGGGGGACGGGCCCGCAATCCAATTGACGCCGGTCGCATCGAGCGTGAGTCCGCCGAGTTCCTCACGCGCGCCGACGATGACCTGTTGTTCGGCGGGCACGAGCTTCAGCACATACATCGGCTTTCCAGTACTGAGGCCGAGGCCTTTCCGCTGGCCGACCGTGAAGTGATGGAGTCCGCCGTGTTCTCCGAGGACCTGGCCGTCGCTGTTCACGATCTCGCCTGACGGCGGCGCTGCGGCGAGCTGCCGCTCCACAAACTTGGCCGTGTTGCCATCGGGCACAAAGCAAATCTCGTGACTGTCCGGTTTGTCGGCGACCGACAGGCCGAGGCGCTCGGCGTAGGCGCGCACCTCGGGCTTGCTCAGATGGCCCACCGGAAACAGGGCGTGGGCGAGTTGATCCTGGGTCAAGGTGAACAGGAAGTAGGACTGGTCCTTGCCGCCATCCACGCCCCGGAGCAGGCGATAGCGGCGGAGGTTCTCGTCGTAGTGGACGCGGGCGTAGTGGCCGGTGGCCACGGCGGCGGCATCCAGACCGGCCGCGCGTTCGGCGAGTGTGGCGAACTTCAGGTCCGCATTGCAGTGCACACAGGGAATCGGCGTGCGTCCGGCGGCGTACTCCGAGACGAAGTTGTTGACGACGGTCGCCTGAAACTCGCGTTCGAAGTTCACGATGTAGTGCGGAATCCCGATCTGGTGCGCCACTCGGCGGGCGTCGTGCAGGTCGTCCAGACTGCAGCACGATCCAAACGCCGGCGCGCCATCCACGGTGGCGCGCTGATCGTACAACTGCATCGACAGGCCGATCACCTCGTGGCCCGCCTCGGCCATCAGCGCGGCCGCGACGGAGGAGTCCACGCCACCGGACATCGCGACCACAACACGCATCACCGCACCTCCACCACGCGACGGGTGAGCCGGCGCAGTTTGTCCACGAGCGCGGGAATCTTCGCCGTCACGGTCTGAATCTCGGCTTCGGTGGTGCCAGGCCCCAGGCTGAATCGCAGCGAGTTGCGCGTGCGGACGGCCGGTAACCCCATCGCCTGCAACACGTGGGACGGTTCAAGTGTGCCCGACGAACACGCGGACCCTGTCGAGATGGCGATGCCTTCGAGGTCGAGTGCGATGAGCAGCGATTCCGCTTCGATTCCCTCGAAGCTGATGTTGGTTGTGTTCGGCACCCGCGTGTGGCGGGCACCATTCACGGCCGTGCCAGGCACGTCACGCAGAATCGCCATTTCGAGCTGGTCGCGCAGCGCCGCCATTCGTGGCGCGGCGTCCGCCATCGTCGTGACCGCATGGCGCGCGGCGACGCCGAGGCCGGCGAGGCCCGCGGTGTTTTCCGTGCCCGCGCGCCGGCTGCGCTCCTGACGGCCACCGGTCTGCTGCGGGACCAGTCGCACGCCGCGCCGCACCCACAACGCGCCCGTGCCTTTTGGCGCGCCAAACTTGTGCCCCGAGATCGACAACAGGTCCACGCCAAGGGCCTGCACCTGCACAGGGATTTTTCCGGCGCTCTGCACTGCGTCCGTGTGGAACAGGGCGCCACGGGATTTCGCGAGTTGCGCCAAGGCTTCCACTGGCTGCACGGTGCCGATCTCGTTGTTGGCGTGCATGATCGACACCAGCGCGGTGTCGGCATCCATCGCGGCGTCCAGATCAGCGGGGGAGACAACGCCGGACGCGTCCACGGGGACGCGCGTGACGCGCCATCCGCGTCGTTCGATGGCGGCCAGTGTCATCAGCACCGCTTCGTGTTCAATCGCTGATGTCACCAGATGACGACGGCCGGACTCGCCGAGTGCCTCGCAGGCGCCTCGCAGCGCGAGATTGATCGATTCGGTGCCGCCGCCGGTGAGCACGACATCGCTCGGCGCGGCGCCGATCAGCGCAGCCACACCGGCACGCGCGTCGTCCAGTCGCGCTTTGGCGCGCTGGCCATAGGCGTGGATCGATGACGGGTTGCCCGGCTCGTCGGTGAGCACGCGGCACACTGCGTCGGCCACACCAGGCGCGACCGGTGCGGTGGCGTTGTAATCCAGGTAAATACGCACGGCGTCCTCCCATGCTAGCCCGGATTGGACTCGGGCCGCGATATACTGCGGGACAACCTGACTCCCCAACTCCACAGAGCGGTCAGTGTGGTGGAGGTTCAAGACATGTTTAAGCGAGACGAGGCCGTACGGCCACAGACCACGACTCCTCCCGGTGCTCAGCCTCCAAGCGCGCCGGTCACAAATACGGGTCGTCCAACTGAGAGGGACATGGTGAACATCGGTAAAAGCGTGATCATCAAAGGCGAACTGAGCGGGTCGGAAGATCTCACGATCGAAGGCACCGTCGAGGGCAAGATCGAACTCCGGCAGAACGTGCTCACGATCGGGCCCAACGGCAAGATCAAGGCGCAGGTGTTCGCGAAGTCCGTCATCGTGCAGGGCGAAGTGCACGGCAACATCACGGCCACCGAGAAGGTGGACCTGCGCGAGTCCGGCTCCGTCGACGGCGATGTGGTGGCCCCGAGGGTCGCCATCTCCGAGGGCGCCCACTTCCGCGGCTCGATCGACATGCAGAAGGCGGGGGCCAAACCCGGCGAGGGTGTGAAGCCCGCCACCCCAGACACGAAGCCGGCCGGCGCTCCGGAACCGGCGACGACGCGGTAGGAGATCCGGCGCGTTCGTGGCTGTGTTTTCCTGGAGCCAGAAGCCTGCCCCGGAGACGGCGCCGCCGTCTCCGGCGGCAGTTGACGAGGTCGCCACCACCTCGAAGGTCTTCCCGCGTTTTTTGTCAGCCGTGGCACACCAGGCGCGGGAGTCCCGACCGGTCATCCTCGACCTGGGCCCCGTCGTCGGTGGCAACGTCGAGTTCTTCGGCGAGCGGCTGGCCTGCAAGCTCTATATCGAAAACCTGTATCTCGATCTGGAGCAGGCGACGCGCAGCGGCACCACCGCCGGGCTGGCCGAGGCCTTCCTGAAGCGGTTGGCCCTGGCCGGGGATATGTTCGACGGTATCCTTTGCTGGGACCTGTTCGACTTCATCGACGCCAAGACCGGCAAGACGTTGGCGGGCGAACTGGCCCGTCTGCTCAAACCAGGCGGCGCTGTGTACGGCTTCTTCGGGACGACGCCGGTGGAACTCAGGCAATACACGCGCTACGTCATCGAGTCGGAGAGCCGCTTCCGTCTGCAGCACAGTCCGGCCACGCCCGTGAAGCGCACGGTCCTGCTGACTCGCGACATCACCAAGATGTTTGAAGGGCTCAGCGTGTCCGAGTCCGTCCTGCTCAAGAGCAGCACCCGGGAAACCCTGTTTCGGCGCCTGTAGATTTCACAGGGAGGCACGGAGGTTCTTCTTTTCTTGGGAACTCCTCGCGCCGGATTCCGCTGTGAGAAGTGCCGCCGTATTCGCTCCGTGCCTCTGCGCCTCCCTGTGAGGTCCGCGGGTGAAAGCGCCTCCTGTGATCGACGCTCTAAGGCATCCACAGGGAGGCACGGAGGTTCTTCTTCTTGACGGCACCCCGCGCCCGGATTCCGCTGTGAGAGCGGTACCACCACACGTGCTCCGTGCCTCTGCGCCTCCCTGTGATGTCCGCGGGTGAAGCGCCTCCTGTGATCGACGCTCAACAGGCACCCACAGGGAGGCACGGAGGTTCTTCTTTTCTTGGGAACTCCTCGCGCTGGATTCCGCTGTGAGAGCGGTACGACCACAGTGCTCCGTGCCTCTGCGCCTCCCTGTGACGTGCGCAAGCGGGAGCACCCGGATCGCGCTCGGAAAGCACCGCCACATAACGTGCTCCGTGCCTCTGCGCCTCCCTGTGAAGTCCGCAAGCGGGAGAACCCGGATCGCGCTCGGAGAGCAGCTCCACCAAACCGGCTCCGTGCCTCTGCGCCTCCCTGTGCGTTGATGCCCTGGCGCAGAGTCCCCGGTTCCTCTCTGTGAACGGGCCGGAACTGCGATATCGTCGCAGCATGGCCAAGCCCATCGTCGCTCTGCTCAGTGACTTCGGCACCCGGGACCACTACACCGGCGTGATGAAGGGCGTCGTGCTGTCGATTTGCCCGGACGCCGTGCTCGTGGATGTATCGCACGATCTGCCGGCGCACGACATTCCATTTGCCTCGCTCGAACTGGCCGCGACGTACAAGTATTTTCCGGCGGGCACCGTGTTTGTGGTGGTCGTGGACCCCGGCGTCGGATCGGCGCGCCGAGGGATTGCCGCCGAAGTGGGGGAGTGGAAGTTTGTCGCGCCCGACAACGGCGTGTTGACCTCCGTGTTCCAGGAAGCCCCGCCCAAGAAGGTCGTGGAGTTGACCGAACGCCGGTACGCGCGTCCGACGGTCAGCCGCACGTTTGAGGGGCGCGACCGGTTTGCCCCGGCCGGGGCCTGGCTGGCGAAGGGCATTCAGCTGTCGGCCCTCGGTCGGCCTGTGGCGGACTACGTGCAGATTGCCCTGGCGCTGCCGCGCGTGGAGGCGGGCGCCCAGGGCCAGCACAAGATCGCCCGCGGC
>CAZLJG010000144.1:0-5541 GCA_964559545.1 uncultured Solibacteraceae bacterium
GTTGAGGTCCAGCACGTAGAACTTGCCGTCGCTCGAGCCCACAAACACACGGGTGCCGACGATGGCAGGGGAGGATTCGACGCGGGCTCTGGTCGCGAAGACCCAGCGCTGTTTGCCGGTGGCCATATCGATGGCCCGGACGTTCTTGTCGCGCCCGCCCAGCACCATCATGCCGTTGGCGAGCGCGGCTGACGAGTAATACGGGAACTGGCGATCGGGATCCATGAACCGCCAGCGGACCTTCTTCGCGGCGATGTCCACGGCGACCACTTCGTTCGCAAACGTTCCGTAGTACGCGACTCCGTTGGCGATGGCCGGGGATGCAGCGGTGTAGGCCTCGGTGTTCATCGAGACCACGTGCGCGCCGTCGCTGATTCGGACGCCGTGAAAAAATTCGTCGCAGCCACCGAAGTAGGCGACGCCGTTCCAGATGGCGGGCGTGGCGTGCACGTAATTTTCGGTCTGCACCTTCCACGCCTGTTTGCCCGTCGTCGCATCCAGGCCGTAGAGGTGTCCGTCGTAGGACCCGATGAGCACCTTGCCTGCAGCAATCACGGGAGACGACTTGATCTCGGCGCCGGTCTTGAACGTCCAGCGCGGTTTCCCCGTGGCCGCATCCACGGCATGGAACACGCCGTTCAGGTCGCCGATGTAGACGATGCCGTTGGCGACGGCGGGGGAGGACTCGCCGATACCGTAGTCGTCGGACACGGCTTGATACGCCCACTTCTGCTTGCCCGTGGCCGCATCGATCGCGAGCAACTTGCCGCCACCCGTGCCGACATACACGACGCCGTCAACGATGGCGGCGGAGGAATCGATCGCCGCACCGGCGTCAAACGTCCACTGCAACCGCAGTGCTGCGGGCACTGCGGCGGTTGTGACGCCGGACAGTGTCGGAGTGTTGCGGAATTGCGACCAGTTCTGGGTCGACTGTTGCGCGGCTGCGTGGACGGGCTGATGTGCGGCTGCTGACGCAAGCAGGCACAGCAGCACCGCCACCCGCGCAGCAGCCCACCTACTTGAGTTTCGCGCCCTGCTGAATGGCATAGAGGTTGTTGCGCGTCATGAAAAAGATGGTGCCGTTGGCGGTGATCGCGGTTGAATACACCGAGCTGCCCATGTTCACTTCGTTGAGCACCTTCTTCTCGCGGCCGTGCTGGAAGATGGTGATGTCGCCGTCTTCGTCGCCGAGGTAGACCTTGCCGTCCACGACAAACGCGGAGCTCCACATCGCGGCGAACATGTCGTGCACCCAGAGCACTTCGCCGGTCTTGGCATCGAGCGCGTGGAAGAAGCCGGAGAAGTCGGGGTAATAGATGATGCCGTCCTTCACCGCGGCCGTGGAGATCGTGCGGCGGATCTTGTTGTAGTGCCAGAGGCGGCCGGTCGTCGTGATGTCGCCGCGTTTGGTCGCGTCGATGGCGTAGAGATGGCCGACGCCTTCACCGTGCTCCGGGTCCTGGCCGTTGGCGATATAGACCACGTCACCCACGGCCACAGGCGTGGCGATGATCTCGTTGCGAGTCTTCGGCCAGACGGCGTCCTTGGGGTTGGTGTCAAACTCCCACAGTTTCTTGCCGGTCTTCGCCTCGTAGCCGCGCACCCAGCCGTCGCCCTGCCCGTGAATCACCTGCACCACGCCACCGATCGTCGCGACCGTCGGCGTGGACCACTGGCCGTGCAGAATGCGATCCTCCGGGGACGCGTCCTCCCACACGAGTTCGCCGGTCACGCGATCGAGCGCGATGATCGCGGGCGCCTTGGGCGAGGGAATATTGACGTGGCTTTCGTCCTGGCCGTTGCCGGTGGACACGTAGATGAGGTTGTCGAAGAAGACCGGCGACGAGTTCGCGAGGTTGTGGGGGAACGCCCCGACTTCCTCCATCATGTCGAATTCCCAGAGGATGTCCGGGTCGTTGATGCCGGTGCGCGTTTCGTCCTTCTTCGCGCCGTCATTTTCCTTGTCGTGGAAACCCTGAATGTCCACCGCGTGCACAACGCCGCGATTCGACACGAAGTACGCGATCTCGCCGAGCACCAGAGGAGAGGACGCGATGCCCTGGAAGGGCCAGTCATTCGCGCGGCCCGACGTCAGCTTTTCGTACGTCGCCTGCCACATGAACTCGCCGGTGGATTCGCGGAACGCCTTCAGGACGCCGCGGTCACCAGGCTGCTTGGGGTCGCGCACGGCCTCGTTGTTCGTGCCGACCAGCACCACGCCTCCCGACACCACGGGGTTGCCGTAACTCTGCGAACCGAGCGCGGCCACCCACTTGATGTTTTCGCCGGTCTTCACATCCCACGTGGTGGGCATGCCCGTCGCATCCGACACCATGTTGCGATCGGGCGAGCCTCCCCACATCGGCCAGGAGGCCGTGCCTTTGCCGTTGGGGGCCTGACTGGCGGATACGGTCAGCGCACACACGACGACGAATGCGGCGGACGACACGAGGAGTGCACTGAGCTTCATTTGCGGCTTCATCTGAGATTCCTACTGGTTCCGATAGACCTTGAAATTGTCGAAGAACACGTCCGAGATGCCGTCGCCATAGAGGCCAGGCGCGCCGGAGCGGTGCGGAATGCGGTCCACCTTTTCGATGGTCCACGCGGCGGGTTCAGGCTGCGCCGTCGGCCACACCTTGCCCTGCACCAGCGTCGTGCCGTCGGCGCGATTCTGCACGCGCAGCTTCATGCGATACCAGGTGTTCACCGGCCAGTCGAACTTGTCCACGCTGACCGTCATCTCGTTGGCGGCCTGCCACGGCTGCAGTTCGATCTTCTGGTTGTTGCCGAAGAGCATCAACACGTACCGCTGATTGATCAGGCCCACATCGCCGCGCTGACGACGCATCTCCACGCCGCGGACGTCCACCTCCACCGTGTAGTCCGACCACTCCGGCTTGCCCATGAGGAACTTCGTGCGGCGCCCGACGGTGTCGTCACGCGGACGGACCAGCGCGGTCGTGCCATCAAGTTCACGGGGCGAGCCTTTCATGTTCGACGTCCACCACGACGGCGTCGCCTTCATGCCCTCAAAGTCGATGGACCAGGGCAGCGCAGGGACGACTCGCACACGCGCCTGACCTGTGATGCCGCCGATCGTGGCCTTCACCAGTCCGGCCGTGCCCGTCGCCGGGGCGGCATACCGGCCCTCGGGGCTGACCGTGCCCTCCAGCTGATCAACCGTCCACTGCGCTTCTGATGCCTTGGCCGTGCGAATGAAGTTGCCCTTGGCATCAAACAGCTTGAGCGAGAAGCTCTGGGACTGACCGCCATCAAGCAGGGATTCGTACGGGAACACCTGCACGACAGCCGGTGCCTCCGTGGATGCGGGAACAACAACGGGTGGCGTCGGCCGCGCGGGTGCGGGTGACGCCTTTGGTCCGATCGCATAGAGGCGATCCATTGAGGCGACGTAGACCCGGCCGCCGGCCACCACGGGCGACGCGAAGATCACTTCGGGGTCACTCGGGTTGCCCAGCACGTCTTCGTCGAGCACTTCCACACCCGTCGCCGTGGGGCGAAGGATGTAGACCTTGCCGTTCTCAGTACCGACGTACAGTTTGCCGTCGGCCAGCACCGGCGATCCCTTCTGCAGGGTGCCGAGCGACCGCGTCCACAGTTCCTTGCCGTTCGTGGTGTCGAAGGCGCCGATGATCGCGCCGTTGTCGATGGAGATCAGCTGATTGCCGTTGAGCACCGGTGAGGCGAACGTCGGCATGAAGCGATTCACTTTCCAGGTCAACGCCGTCAGCGGAATTTCGCCCGTCTTGCCGGCGAGATCGATGGCGGCCACCATGCCCATCTCGGTGGTGTCCATGTTCTCTTCACCGTGGGTGATGAACAGGGTGGTGCCGCGCACGAGCGCGCTGTTGAGAATGGCGCGTTTGCTGACTTCCAGTCGCCATACACGTTCGCCCGTGTTGACCTTCAGGCCATAAAAGGCGCCGTCGGTGCCGCCCACGATCATCTGGCGCACGCCGTCGATCGTCGCGAGAATCGGGCTCGAGAAGTTCGTGTCGTAGTGGCGCACCTGCGGGCTGCTCACCCAGATCGTCTGCCCCGTCGTCTTGTCGAATGCGAAGTAGCGGTTGCCAGGACGGCCGAGATCGCCCCAGCCCTGCAGCAGCGTGTTGAGGATGACCTTGTCGCCGTCGATGATCGGCGATGTCGTGCGGCCGCCGTGTGTCGTAATCGCGCCGTACTCTTCAGGCAGCGACCGGCTCCACAGCAACTTCCCGTCGGGGCTGTACGCGAGCAACTCCGCCGAGATGGTGAACATGATGATGTTGCCGGTCTGGGGATCCACCGCCGGCGACGCCCACGCCGCGCGATGCTGCGGCACGTCGCTGAGGTACTGGCTGACTTTTTGCTCCCACACCACACGGCCTGTGGCGACATCAACCGCGACCAGCCGTTCCTGCGTCGTTGACACATCGCCCGACGTGGTCGTCTGGAGGTACAAGCGGTTGCCGTGTACCACCGGTGCCGACCGGCCGCCGAACGGCAGCGTCCACGCCAGGTTCTCCCCGGACGGGGACCAGCGCGTCGGCAGATTGCGTTCGGCCGACGTGCCATCGCGCATCGGACCGCGGGACTCAGGCCACTGCTGGGCAGCCAACACCGGGACCACCACCACAACACCGAGGATTGCTAGTAAGTGTTTGTTCATGAGAGGGATACCGCGACGTTATAACGCCATGCCCTGTGGGTCAATTCCCTCGGGACGGGAGCCATGCGGATAGAATGCCCCCATGCCCCCCACCCGGCGCTACTGGGTCTACGACTCCAGAGCCGTCGCCGTTGCCCTTGTGGCGCCCTGGTTCGCGCTTGGAGCCACGGCCTGCGGCCAGCCGAAGGGATCGGGCACTTCGCTGGCCACGTATGACAAGGTCACCGGCCAACTGATTCAGATCACCTACGACCGCAACCAGAACGGCCGGATCGACACCTGGACCAAAATGGAGGGCGCTCGTCCCGTTTCTTCGACGCTTGATACCAACGAAGACGGCATCATCGACCGGTGGGAGGAGTACGACGAGAAGGGGTTGCTGGCTCGAGCCGGCTGGATCCGCACCCAACCTACGCCACCTACACCACCCACACCACCTACCTCACCCGACGCGGCCGCCTCAAGTTCAGGCGGCCCTACTGGCGCCCCCGACACCTGGCTCTACCCGTCGGCAGACGGCAAGTCCCATCGCATCGATTTTCTCGACATCGACAACGCCGGCGAGCCCAAAGTGACCCGTCGCGAGTTCTACGAGGCCGAGAAGTTGGTCAGGGTCGAAGAGGACAAGGATGGGGATGACCTCCTGGACCAGTGGGAGACATGGGAGAACGGGGTCATGCGGACCGTCGCGTTTGACGATGGCAATGATGGCAAGCCGGATCGCCGATTCACCTACACCAATGGCGCGCTGACGCTCATCGAAAGTGAGCCGGACGCCACCGGCACCTACACCCGCCGCGTCGTTCCGGGAGGCCGCTGACACATGTTGCGCGTGGCGTGTGACCTCGACGGCACCCTTGCGGACC
>CAZLJG010000144.1:5641-7837 GCA_964559545.1 uncultured Solibacteraceae bacterium
GGCCGCTGACACATGTTGCGCGTGGCGTGTGACCTCGACGGCACCCTTGCGGACCTCTCCAGCGCCTATCGGCGTGTGGAAGAGCGTGTGCAGGGCGATTCGGATGGTCTTGTCTGGGACGCCATCAGAAACATCGAGAACTTCTGGCTGGCCCTTGAGCCGATTGAACCGGGCGTGGTGCGGCGACTCTACGAAGTGTCAACGCGCGCCAAGTGGGAAATGTTTTTTGTGACGCAGCGGCCCGTGACGCTCGGTGATTCCGTGCAGCGCCAGACCCAGCAGTGGTTGATGGCGCAGGGATTCGAGACGCCGAGTGTGCTCACCGTGCCCGGGTCCCGCGGCAAGGCCGCCCTCGCGCTCGACCTGGATTTTCTGATCGATGACCTGCCGCGCAACTGCATCGACGTCGCGTCGGATTCCCGCTGCCGGCCCTTGCTGGTGTCCCGTGATCATGCACCCGACACCGAAGCCGCGGTCGCGCGCTTCAAGATCAGCGTCGTGCGCTCCGTGTCGGATGCGATTGATCTGATTCAGGCGAACATGCCCGGCACACCTGATGTTGCCGTCGGCTCGCGGTGGCTCAAGCGCCTGGGGCTTGGATGAACTGCGGCGTGATCTCGTCGAGCGACGTCACCACGTGGTGCGCGTCGGTCAGCATCGCGGCCTGGTAACTGGTCGTGATGCCGATCGTGCGCAGCCCGGCGCCGCGCGCTGACTGCAGTCCCCACGGCGAGTCTTCGATGGCGATGGCTTCAGCACCACTCATATTCAGCGCGGCCACGGCTTTCGCATAACTCTCCGGCGCCGGCTTCCCCTCACTCACATCGTCGGCACCAACGATGTGGCGGAAGAATCCGCGGAGGCCGTTCGCGTCGAGGATGCGCTCGATTTCCCCACGCAGCGAGCCCGAGGCGATCGCGAGCGGGAACTCGGCGGCCAGGCGTTCAATACACGGACGCGCGGTCGGGTAGAGCACCTCACCCCGGTCAAAGAGGTCGGCGTAGCGCCGGGCCTTGTCACGCAACAGCTCATGCACGAGGCCGTCGTCGAGGCTGACACCCTGCCGGCGCGCGAATTCCGTGACGCAGCCACGGTCGTCGTAGCCGAGATAGTGGGTGAAGTAGTCCTCGTCCGAGAGGGTCCATCCACGCGTCGCCAGCGTGTCGCGCAGCGCGACGAGGTGGAGGCGTTCGGTGTCCGCGAGGACTCCGTCAAAATCAAAGACGACGGCCCGGATGGTCATGGCTGTTTCGAGCGCGCGTCGTAGCCCGCCGGCAACTTCTCGCCTGCCAGCACCGACATGTCCAGGCGGTTCTCCCTCGGAGGCACCGGGCAGACGTAATCGATGTTGTAGACGCAGTACGGGTGATAGGCGCGGTTGAAGTCCAGGTCGTAGAGTCCGGTCGGCGTACGGTCGAGGTCGAGGTACCGACCACCGCCGTACGTCGTCTCGCCGCTCGTCAAATCCCCGAACGGCACAAACAGCCGTGTGATGGTGCGCGTGCCTTCGTCCGCAAACGCGGTCAGCGACAGTGGTTTGCCGTTGAAGGTGAACCGCAGTGATCCCACGCGCTGCATCCGCCGTTTTTCGGTCGACGACGTGGAGAGTTCGATGACGTTGGTGTTCGAGCGATCCTCGTCGAGCCGCGACGGCATGCGGTACAGGGAATTCACAGGGAAGTAGAGGAGCCCCGTGAACGTGCCGCGATCCTCGGGCAGGAGCGGCGAGTCCGGGCTCGACTTGAACATCGCGTCCTTGGCCGCGCGCGCCGCCAGCACGTCGCGGTCATACGACGTGTCGTCCATCGGCTGCGGGCCTGACGTGCAGGCCGACAGCGCGGTCATCATCACTAATACGAGCAACACACGCATGGTGATGATGTTAGAACAGGTATGCCTTCTTCGCGATCAGCGCGTCTGAGAGCCGGCGCCGGGCCGCGATGGTGTTGGTGGGCGTGACCTTCAGGATGCGACGCAGCGCTGCCAGCATGGTGCGCTGGGTGTCGCCGGTGGTCATGGCCTGAATCGCCGTGCGAGCGGCCGCGTCGATCCGCAGGCCCGCATCGTGCACGAGGATGGTCGCCGCGTCGTGCTGGAGCGCGGCCGCCGGATGTGACTGCGCTGCACTGCGCTCGGCTCGGAGCACGGCACTCTCGGCGACAAACGCGTCCATGAGAATGTCGGACGCGAGCATCA
>CAZLJG010000145.1:0-2181 GCA_964559545.1 uncultured Solibacteraceae bacterium
CCTGCGCGTTTGCCGCGATCACGTCCTGTGCGAGCCAACTCACGTCCACAGGGCGAAGGGCGAGCGGGCGGCGGTTGCCGCTGAGGCCGGCAAATTCCAGCACCTCTTCAACCATGTCCGTCAGCCGGCGACCCTCGGTCTCGATCAATTCCCCGTAGCGCTTCGCCTGCACCGGGTCTTCGATGACGCCTGCTGAGAGATTCTGCGCCGCCGATCGAATGACGGCCAGCGGCGTGCGCAATTCGTGCGAGACCGTGGCGACAAATTCCATCTGCTGCGCGGCCAGTTTCTCGGACTTGCGCGCGTTGGCCACGATAAGGCCGACACCGATAATCAACACGCTCAGGATGCCGAAGCTTGTCGCGAGGTTGCGGACACGCGCCTGTGCGACCGCTTCATCGAGCGAGCCGGCGCCGTGTTGCAGCATCAAGCGCCAACCGGGCAGTGCGATGCGGGTTTGCGTCGCGCCTTCCGGCGAACGCTCCTGCACAAACACCGACAACGTGCCGCCGGCACCCACCGATCGCGCGGCGACAAGTGGCGTGGCCGTTCGCGTGCGGGCCGACTCCACCTGCCACGCCAACGAGCGTGTCTCTGAGGCCATCCGGGCGCTGACCTCGTACCGCGCGCCGGTGAAGAACGTGGCCATCGCATCCACATGCAACTGGTCGAACGGCGCGTCGCCTTCGACTCCACGCGAAAACAGCCGCTCGTCGGTCCGGTCAACGATGGCCACCCGATAGTGATCCGAGTCCTCGTTCGGGAAGAAACGTTCCACCAGTGACGGTACCAGCTGCGTCGTCAGCACCTCGCGGTCGAGTTCGACGACCACGAAGTCGGTACCGGCGAGGCGCAGGGCCATGAGCACGTCCATGCCTGGTGCCGGAGAGTGGGGTTTGGTGACGATCGGGAGAATCAACGCCGGGACGGAGTCCACCACAGGAGAGAGCGCCATGGTGAAGATCGCGCCACCCGTGCGCGGGAGCATCGCGCCGGCTGCGGTCTTGACGCCTGGCGCCATCGTTGGCATCGCCACCGTGGAACTCGTGCGGGGGATGGAATTGGCCAGCGCCCGTTTGACGCTCGCGAAGTGATCGGGCCACGCCATCGGTTCACCGGTACGCGAGTCCGGCGACCAGCGCGCCAGTGAATGGCCATCACCTTCCGACTGCGCCAGGTACACCGCGCGCACCATGTTCGGGAACATCGCGCGTTCGTGCCAGGCGTCGTAGCGAGTCGCCACGGCCGGCCAGGGGTCGCCTTCGAGGGCGACGCTGTCGATGGTCAGGTGTTCAAACGCCAGACCGATCTCGCGATCAAACTCCTGCGCGAACTCGTTGGCGCGTTGGGCCAGCGACCGCTGCAGTTGGGCGCGCTCCGCCTCGCTGACTTGTCCAAGCCAGCGGTACTGCAGCGTGCCGAGCAGGATGACCAGCAGGATGAGACCCGCCGGCAGCAGCAACCGAGTGGAGAGCCGTGTGGCCCGCATGGACCGGAGTCTACCATGTGAATTCGCGCGCTGTGTCACCGTAAGTTGTTGAAAAATATAGTTTTACGTCCTTAACAATCTCTTAGCGCCCAGTTAACCATTTGCGGCGAACCGCCAGCCACTATCGATCCGTCTTACTGGCCGACTGCGAAGGGTGCCAGTCAACGGAGGGATTCGATGCGTAAGGTCATGAACGTGATGGTGGTGGCGATGCTGGCGGTGCCGTCAGTGGTGATCGGCCAGGCGGGTGACGTGAACAAGGTGCTGGCCGACATGAAGGCGGCGCTGGGAGGCGAGGACAAGGTCGCGGCCGTGAAGTCGGTGACGGCGACCGGCCGGACGCTTCGCACGAACGCGGCAGGCACGACCAGCGAAAACGAGTTCGAGCTGGCGATGGAGCTGCCCGACAAGTACATGATGCGCAGCGTGCTCGCCAACATGGGCACGATGAGTGTGTACCGCAATGCCGGCTTCAACGGCGGCGGTCTCATCAATCTGATTGACCAGCCGCCGACGCTCGGCGGCGGTGGCGGGCAGATCATGGTGCGCGCGGTCGGTGCGCCGTCGGGTGGTGCAACGCCGACGCCGGAGCAGCAGGCCGAAACGAACCGCATGCTCCTGCAGACGCAGAAGCGTGACTTTGCCCGGCTGGTGCTTGGGCTGTTCGGCTCCTCGTATGCCGGGTATCCCCT
>CAZLJG010000145.1:2281-7830 GCA_964559545.1 uncultured Solibacteraceae bacterium
GCGGTCAACGGCATCAAACTGCCGCACACGTTGCAGCGGTCCATTGCCGGCAAGCCGACCGAAGAAATGACGTTCGAACAGTTCCGCATCAATCCGAAGATCGATGCGCGCAAGTTCGAAGTGACGAAGTAATCCGACTCGATTCGAAGGGAGCTCAGTGTGGTGAAAGCATGCATTCGCATGACAGGAGTGGTGTGTCTCGCGTTGTTCGCGCTGACGGTGATCATGCCGAAGGGCGCAAAGGCGCAGACCGCCCCGCCGGCGACCGGCCGGTTGCTCGTGACGGTGGTGGACCAGACGGGCGCGGTGCTGCCGACCGCCACGGTGACCATCGTGGGCCAGGACGCCGCGACGCGCGCGAAAACGGCGGCGCCAGTGACGGCGACTGACGCCGGCCTGGCGACATTTGAAGGCCTGGCGCTCGGCCGATACACGCTCCAGGCCGAGTTCCCGGGCTTTGAGACCGTCACGGTCAAGGATGTGCGTGTGCGTGCCGGCGACAATCGCCGCAACGTTGCGCTGCCGCTCAAGCGGCTTTCTGACGAGGTCACGGTCGGTCGCGACGGGCAGTCGTCCGGCCTTGATCCCCGCGGCAACGCGTTCTCAACGATCCTCACGCGCGAAATGATCGAGGCGCTGCCTGATGATCCCGAGGAGATGGAGGCGGTGCTGAAGGCGATGTCGCCTCCGGGTTCCCAGATTCGCATCGACGGCTTTACGGGCGGTCAGATGCCGCCGAAGTCACAGATCCGATCGATCCGTCTGCCGCGGCTCGACCAGTTCGCGGCGCAGAATCACGGTGGCATGAACGGCGCGATGTTCATCGACATCATGACGATGCCTGGTGCGGGGCCCCTTCGCGGCAGTGTGGACATGTCGTTTAACGACGACCGCATGAACTCGCGCAATCCATTCACACCTGTCAAGGGTGACGAGCAGTTGCGCCAGTACGGCATGTCGCTGTCGGGCACGATTCGTCCGAACAAGACCTCGTTTTCATTCAACGCCGGCGGCACGACGCAGTATTCGTCGCCGAACCTGCTCGCGGTGCTCGAAGACGGCTCCACGGTGTCCGACACGTTGCGGATGCCGACCGACGTGATGAACTTCACCGCGCGCCTCGATCACGCGATCAACAAGGACCATGCGCTGCGCCTGAGCGTGAGCCGCATGGACCGCGAGACGCGGAACCAGGGTGTTGGTGGATTCAACCTGTTCGATCGGGCGTTCACATCCAAGAACACGAACACCACACTCCGTCTCTCGGAGAACGGGCCGATCGGCCGACGGATGTTCAGTGAATCGCGTCTGCAGCTGGTGTGGGGGTCGCAGTCGAGTGCGTCGGCGCTTGAGACCCCAACCGTGCGGGTGCTCGACGCCTTCACCGCCGGTGGCGCGCAGCAGCGCGGTGGACAGAACCGGTTCGAGATCGAGGCCGCGACCGACCTCGACTACGTGCGCGGTTCCCACTCATGGCGTGCCGGTGTGCTGGTGGATGGCGGCCGGTATCGTTCGGATGACATCTCGAATTACCTGGGCACGTACACATTTGCGAGCCTCGCGGACTACCGCGCCGGCAAGCCGATGAGCTATTCGCGCCGCATCGGTGATCCGAACCTCACGTACTCGCGATGGCAGGTGGGGGCGTATCTGCAGGACGACTGGCGGATCTCCCGCAGTGTGATGATCTCGGCCGGTCTGCGTGCTGGATTCCATTCGCTGACTGGTGACCAGTTGAACCTGTCGCCGCGTCTCAACCTGGCCTGGTCGCCCTTCCGCAGCGGCAAGACGACGCTGCGTGGTGGCTACGGGTACTTCTACGACTGGTTGAGCGGCGACCTCTACAAACAGACCCTGCAGATCGACGGCTTCCGCCAGCAGGAACTTAACGTGTTGAACCCGTCGTACCCGGATGTGCCGGTTGAAGGCCCGGCCACGGTCACCAACCAGTACCTGTGGTCCGACGACCTCGCACTGCCGACGGGGCATCGAATGTTTGTCGGTGCGGACCGGACGTTGACGCCGAATCAACGCGTCAACTTCAGCTACAACCGCAGCTGGGGTGCGGGTCAGCTTCGTGGCCGCAATCTCAATACGCCGGTCAACGGCGTGCGTCCGAATCCGCAGTTCGCGAACATCCTGACGCTCGTGGCCGATGCCGAGAGCCGGACTGAATCGTTCAACGTCGGCTGGAACCTCACGAAGCTCGATTGGAAGCAGTCGTTCTTCTTTGTGAACTACACCTGGACCAAGGCCGAGACGAATACCACCGGCGCATTTTCGGTGCCGGCCAACGGCGATAACCTCGATACCGAGTGGGGCCCGTCGATGGGCGACGTCCGGCATCGTGTGAGCGGTTCATTCAGCATGCGGCCGTTTGGTGACCTCAGCATCAGCCTCAACGCGCGCGCGCAGTCGGGGTCGCCGTACAACGTGACGACCGGTCGCGACGACAACGGCGACGGCCTCTTCAACGACCGTCCCGCCGGCGTCACCCGCAATACTGCACGCACGGCTGCGCAGTGGGATCTGGGTGGTCGCATCTCCTACGCATGGGGCATCGGCACCCGCGGGGCAACCGGAGGCGGCAGCGGCGGCACCCAGACCATCGTCATGGGCGGCGGTGGCGGCATGACCGCCGGATTTGGTGGCGGTGCGGCGAACGCGCGCTTCCGCATCGAGGTCTACGCGTCGGCGCAGAACGTGCTCAACCGCGCGAACTACATCGGGTACTCCGGCGTGATCACGTCACCGTTCTTCGGTCAGCCGACGAACGTGATGAACCCGCGCAAGGTGCAGGCCGGTATTCGCTTCGGCTTCTAGCGAAAGACGCCGCGTGCGGCGGGATGGAACAGGAGCGGGGTGGCGTCGCCACTCCACGGTAGGGTGACGTCGATCAACCCCGCTCCTGAGCCTCCACGACCGGCTGGTTCGCCGGCCTCAGGCACAGGCACACCCTTCTCACATTTCTCGGTGGTGGACGCCAGGCCCACGGCGTCGGTGAACGCGCAGACGTAGCGCCGCAGGCGGTCCATCGCAAGGCGTGTCTCCGTGATGCCGTGACCCTGGCGGGGATACCGCACATACGTCACGTCCTTCTTGAGGTCTTTCAGCGCACGGTAGAACTCATCGGCCTGCGTGGGCGGCACGCGCGCGTCGTTGGCGCCATGCATGATGAGAATCTTCGCCGTCACGTTCTTCACGTGCCTGATGGGAGACAGTCGATCGTAGGTCGCCTGGTTTTCCCACGGCGTGCCAAAGAACCATCCCAGGTACGCAGGAATATCCGTCGTGGAATACATCGAGTAGAGATTCGTCAGGCCGGCGCCTGGTGAAATGAGCTTGAAGCGGTTGGTCTGTGTGGACATCCAGAACGTCATGTAGCCGCCGTAGCTCCAGCCGTAGGCGACCATGCGGTCCGGATCCGCGAGCCGCTCGGCCACGAGGTGATCAACGCCCGTCATGATGTCGTCGTAGTCGCCGATGCCCCAGTTGTTCTGATTCGCGTTCAGATGTTTCTGGCCATAACCCGTGCTGCCGCGGAAGTTGACCTGCAACACCAGGAAGCCGTTGGCGGCCAGCACCTGATTAAAGGACGAGAATCCCTCAAGGTCCGCGCCACTCGGGCCACCGTGCGGATTCACGATCAGCGGGTATCGCGTACCCGCCTTGAAATCAACCGGCTTCGTGAGCACGCCTTCAATCGTGCCGCCTTCCGTGTTCCGCCACCGAATCGTCTCGACGGTGCCGAGCTTCACGCCCTCACGCACCCACGGATTCGCGTTGGTCAACTTGACCGGCGCGGCGTACGCGTCGCCCTGACGTCGCACCGCCCACAGGTCCGGCGTCAAAGCGCCAGTGTTGTGACTGAACACCCACGTCGAGCCATCCTTCGACAGCTGCCATGCGCCATTCACGCCGGCCAGCGGCGCGCGGGTGGTCGTGAGTTCGCCGGTTGCGACGTCCACGCCAAACAACGCGACTTTGGTGCCCTGGCCTGTGGACCAGTACACGATCCGTCCGTCCGGCGCCCACATCGGTGTGCCGAAATCCAAATCAAAGTCCTTGAGCAACACCTTGGGTGTGCCACCCTCGGCAGGGAAGAGGTACAGCTTTGAATACCACTGTGTATTTCCGGGGCGATCACTTGAGACCACAGCAAGCGTCCGTCCGTCGGGTGACCACCGAGGCGACGCGTCGGGGCCTGGATTGTCGAAGAACTTCTTCGTGTTGCCCGCGAGGTCCGTCACCCACACGTCCGACCACGCCGAGTCGTCCACCTTGGTTGTGGGGCGCGTCACATACGCGATCCGCCGGCTGTCGGGCGACCACTGCGGGTCACTCACGACAAAGTCTCCGCGGGTCACGCGCTCGCTCTTGCCCGACTCCACATTGAACGACCACAGGTGCGTCCAGCGAAACCGTTCATCCACCACTTCCGCATCATCTCGATCGCGGGTCCGTCGCCGATCGTCTGCGGTGAGGGGATCCTGCGCCGTGAGAATCAGCGTGCGGCCATCTGGTGCAATGGAGAAACTCGACACGCCACCTTCGTGTTTGGTGGCCTGCCACGCTTCGCCGCCATCGGTGTACATCAGGAAGACCTGGTTGCCCGCGGCCTCGGCACCTGCGGCCGCGCCGGTCGCCGGCGCACCCGTGGCCGGTGGTCGGGAGGAAAGAAACGCGATGCGCTTCCCGTCCGGAAACCACGCCGGTGATGTTGTGTTCGCGGCGCCGAAGGTCAACTGCCGCGCATCCGTGCCGTCAATTTTCACGCGCCAGATATGCGTCCTCGTCCTCAACTGCGCATCGTCCCAATCGCGCACCGCGCGGGTGTAGAGCACCCACTGACCGTCTGGGGAAATGGCGGGGCTGCCGACAGCGACGAAGTTCTGGGTGTCGCGGACGGCCATCAGCCGTGGGGCCGGTGTCTGGACGGCGGTGAGTGGACCTGACGAGACGACGGCAAGCGCGAGGGCGGCAAGCAGAGTGTGGCGGCGCATGGTGTTCTCCCGCGCGCATGATAACGCCATCCGGTTCCTGAGAAGTCCTGAGAAAGGCAGACGGGACTTCGTGTGGGTGGTCCCCTACGATCCCCCGTGGAGGTTGGGTATGCGTGCGATCTTCTGGGGTGCCATCGTGTTGGTGGGTGTGGCCGGGTGTGGGGGTGGCGGCGGAACCCCCACGTCTCCGGGTACCTCCAACGGTGGCGGCCAGTCCACGACCGACACGACCGCGCCGCAACTCACCGCCGCGTTTGTCTCACCAGAGGCTGCGGTCGCCTTCTTCGTCTTCGGCGCCACGTTGCCATCGAGTGTCCAGAACCCCACCTGGGAAATTGAAACCGCTGACCAGACCGCCGCGGTGTTTGCGGCCATGACCGGCCGGGTGATGGCGATTACCACGACGTCGCAGGGGGATCAGGCGATTACGCTGCAGACCTCTGACTCGTCGATCTACGTGCTGGTGCACGACCACGTGAACGACGTCCGCGTGACGGTTGGGCAGACGGTCACGGCCGGCACCCAACTCGGCATCGTCGGACGCCT
>CAZLJG010000146.1:0-1571 GCA_964559545.1 uncultured Solibacteraceae bacterium
CCCTTCGGGCTTCCGCACGTGCGGCGCGACCTGGCCCATGAGTGCAAACTCGGCATTGGCGACGAGTGCATGCGGGTGCCCATTGGGCCCGGGCACCTGCGCGATCTTCTCTCCGGCGACCAGGGATGCGAGCAGCAGCTCCGGGATGTTCTCCGGCAGCGGCGCAATAGCCGACAGGATTAGTGCGGGTGGGCCTCCCAGAAACACGGTGGCCGGCAGCGGCTGGTTCTTCGCTTCGGCGATTTGATAGTGGAAGCCGCCGCCCTTGCCGATCTGCCAGTGCATGCCGGTGGACGTGGCGTCGTGCACGTGGAGGCGGTACATCCCGAGGTTCGGACCGCCTTTGTCCGGATGCTGGGTGTAGACCAGCGGCAACGTCACAAAGGGGCCGCCGTCTTCGGGCCAGCACGTCAGCGCCGGCAAGCGGTCGAGGCGCACATCGCGCGTGACGACGTCAGTCACCGGCCCGTCGCTGCGCCGTTTCATCCCGATCTTTGCCGCGGCCAGCGCCACGTCGCGCGCGTCCCACAATTTCGCGGGCGTCGGCGGCAACATGGTCTCCGCCAGGTGCACGAGGCGCTTGATAAACGCGAGCGGTCGCTGACCGAAGGCGAGTTCGGCACGGCGAGGTGTGCCGAAGAGGTTCGTGACGAGCGGAAAATCCGCGCCCTTCACATTCGTGAACAGCAGCGCTGGGCCGCCGCCCGCGATCACGCGCCGGTGAATCTCGGCCACTTCCTCAACCGGGTCCACCTGCGCACGTACTTCCACAACATCGCGGTCGCGACGCAAGTGACCGAGGAAGGCCCGAAGATCAGTAAACATACCTACCGCGTCAGTTTTCGGTACTTGATCCGGTGCGGCTGGTCGGCATCCGCGCCGAGGCGGCGTTTTTTGTCTTCCTCGTATTCCTGGTAGTTCCCCTCGAACCACTCGACGCGGCTGTCGCCTTCGAAGGCGAGCATGTGGGTGGCAATGCGGTCCAGGAACCAGCGATCGTGCGAGATGACCACGGCGCAGCCGGCAAATTCGTCGAGTGCCAGTTCGAGCGCGCGCAACGTGTCAACGTCGAGATCGTTCGTGGGTTCGTCGAGCAGCAACAGGTTGCAGCCCTTTTTGAGGAGTTTGGCGAGGTGCAAACGATTCCGTTCACCGCCTGACAGACTGCCGACCTTGCGCTGCTGATCACGCCCGCGGAAGTTGAACCACGAACAATACGCCCGAGAGTTCACGGTGCGCTTGCCCAGTTCGACTTCGTCGTTGCCGTCGGAGATTTCGTCGTACACCGTTTTATCAGCGACAAGCGCATCACGTGACTGATCCACGTACCCGATCTGGACCGTCTCGCCCAATCGCAGTGTGCCGCTGTCGGGTTGTTCCTGGCCCACCAGCATCCGGAACAACGTCGTCTTGCCGGCGCCGTTCGGGCCGATGACGCCAACAATGCCACCGCGCGGCAGGGTGAAGTTGATGCCGTCCATCAGCAGGACGTCGCCGTAGCCCTTCTTCAGGTCGCGCGCTTCAACGACCAGGTCGCCAAGGCGAGGACCAGGCGGGATGTAGATTTCGAC
>CAZLJG010000146.1:1581-7808 GCA_964559545.1 uncultured Solibacteraceae bacterium
AGCTTCTCGGTCGTGTCTTCGTTGAGCAACTGTTCGTAGGCGTTGAGACGCGCCTTGCCCTTGGCGTGCCGCGCCTTCGGGGACATCCGAATCCAGTCGAGCTCGCGCTGCAGCGTGCGCTGCCGCTTGGATTCCTGCTTCTCTTCCTGCGCCAGCCGGTTCTGCTTCTGCTCGAGCCAGCCCGAGTAGTTGCCCTCCCACGGATACGCCTTGCCGCGATCGAGTTCAAGGATCCAGCCGGCGACGTTGTCGAGGAAGTAGCGGTCGTGTGTGATGGCGACCACGGTGCCGGGGTAGGTGTGCAGGAAGTGTTCGAGCCACGCCACCGATTCCGCGTCGAGGTGGTTCGTGGGTTCGTCGAGCAGCAGCAGATCAGGCGCCTGCAGCAGCAGACGGCACAACGCGACCCGGCGACGTTCCCCGCCGGAGAGTTTGGTGACGTCGGCATCGGCCGGCGGCAGGCGCAACGCATCCATCGCCTGCTCAACGCGCGCGTCAAGGTCCCAGGCATTGGCCGCCTCGATCGCGTCCTGCACCCGCGCCTGTTCTTCGAGCAGTTTGTCCATCGCCTCCGCGGACATCTCCTCACCAAACTTCGCGTTGATCTCGTCGAAACGCGTCAGCAACGCACGTGTGGGCGCCACGCCTTCCTCGACGTTGCCCAACACGGTCTTCGAGGCATCCAGCTGCGGTTCCTGTTGGAGGAACCCGACGGTCGTGCCTTCCGCGCGAAACGCCTCGCCCAGATAGTGCGGGTCGAGCCCCGCCATGATCTTGAGCAGCGTGGATTTGCCGGATCCGTTCGTGCCGATGACACCGATCTTGGCGCCCGGCAGAAACGACAGCCAGATGTCTTTGAACACCACCTGGTCGGGCGGATGAACCTTGCCCAACCCCTTCATCGTGTAGATAAATTGCGCCATATAAAAACGGTCTATTTTACTCTGCGCCGAATCCGCGCGACCGCGGCGGCTTGGGAATCTCGGACTTCGGCGGATCGGGCGTGAAATCCTCGCCGGGATTGATGAACCGGTCCTTCTCGAAGCCGTACTGCTTGTCGTACAGCTGCCGGTAGCGACCGCCCTTCTCCAGCAATTCGTGGTGGGTCCCACGTTCGACGACCACGCCGCCTTCGAGCACCAGAATCTGGTCGGCCGACTGGATGGTGGACAGCCTGTGCGCAATCACAAACGTCGTCCTCCCTTTCCGCAGCGACCGGAGGCCGTCCTGAATCATGGCCTCGCTCTCGCTGTCGAGACTGGACGTCGCTTCATCAAGCAGGAGGATCTTCGGGTTCGCGAGAATCGCGCGGGCGATGGCCACGCGCTGCCGCTGGCCGCCTGAGAGGCGCACCCCGCGTTCGCCGACCACGGTCAGGTACTTCTGTTCGAAGCCTTCGATGAACTCATCCGCGTGCGCGACCTGGCTCGCCCGCTTGATGTCTTCGTCGGTCGCTTCGGGAATGCCGTACGCGATGTTGGCACCGACGGGCCCGTCAAACAGGAAGTTGTCCTGCAGCACCACGCCAAGGTGGCGTCGGTACTCGCCCAGTCTCAATCCAGCGAGGTCGCGACCATCAATCAGCACGCGCCCTTTGGTCGGGTGGTTAAACGCCATCACCAGACTGAGCAGCGTGCTCTTGCCCGAGCCCGACGACCCGACCAGCGCAGTCGTGCTGCCGGCCGGAGCATGGAAGGAGACACCCTTGATGACCGGCGTGTCGGCGGTGTACTCGAACCACACGTCCTCAAACGTCACCTCACCACGCACGTCGGCGACCGCGCTGTGTGACGCATCATTGGCATCCTCCCGGGCGGTGTCGAGAATCTCGCGAATCCGATCGAGGCCGGCAAACGCCTCCGTGATCTGCGTGCCGATGGACGCGATCGACACGATCGGCGCGGCCATCAGGCCGGTGAAGAAGATGTAACTGATCAGATCGCCCAACGTCATGGTCTGAGCCGCGATCGCGTTGCCGCCAATGGTGATAATCACGACACCGATCGCACCGATGACCACGGACGAAAACGCGGTCGTGGCCGACACACCGGTCATTGACTTGGACACATTGCGGAAGAGTTTGTGCACGCCGCGCGTGAACACCAGGTCTTCACGCCGTTCCGCGGTGTAGGTCTTGACGACGCGAATGCCGCCGAGCGCTTCGTTGAGCCGGCCCGTCACATCGGCCGAGATCTTGCCACGCTCCCGGAACAACGGCCGGAGCGACTTGAACGCGTACCCGAGCGCGCCGCCAAACAGGGCCAGCACCGTGAGCGTCACGACCGTAAGGAACCAGTTGACGTAGAAGAGGTAGACGAGCGCAATCACGGCCGTCACCAGACTGCCGGTCAATTGCGCGAGGCCGGTGCCGACCAGGTTGCGGATGCCTTCGGCGTCGTTCATCACGCGCGCCAGCACCTGTCCGGTCTGGTTCTTGTCGAAATAACTCACCGGCAGGCGCATCACGTGTTCTTCCACGCGACGCCGCATTTCGGTGATGGCGTATTGCGCGGCCACGCCGAGGACCTGCGACAGCGCAAACGACGTAATCGCCTGCACCACGGTCGCGGCGCCGACAATCAGGGCGAGGGTGGGAAGCATCTCCACCTTGCCCTGCGTCAAGACATCGTCGATCAAATACTTGGAGAGGTACGGCAGGACCATGCCGGCCAGCCGGCTGACGAGCATAAGCCCGAGGCCCAGCAGGAGCCGGCCACGACGGGCCCAGATCAAATCCCGGGCTTCGCCCCAGGCTGCGGACCAGCGGATCTTCTTTTTCTTGGGGGGTTCAGACACTCACACGATCTTACAGTGCACCGGCGCACCCGTGCGAGAGCACGGGTGCACCAGTGCACAAGGGCCTTACTTCAGATTCACGCGCAGTTCGCCGACGATCTGGCGACGCATCAGGTCGCCGAAGACGTGCGACTGATACTGCTTGTCGGTCAGGTTGATGACCTTGACCGTGGTCGTGTACTTGCCTTCGCCCCACTTCACGCCGAGGCTGGCGTTGGTGGTCAGGTAAGAATCGGTCCGGCCGTTGTAGCGGGCATCAAGGATGTCCTGCCAGAACGCATCGTCGGTGTAGCTCATCGACGCGCTGCCGAAGAACCGCGGTCCGGAGTAGTTGACGCCGGTGCTGAAGCGGTTGGTCGGGGGCAGGTTGACTTCACGGATGTCGAAGTCGGGGTCGGGCATGCCCTGCCACGAGTAGTTCGCGTAGAAGCTCGTCGTGTTGTTGAGCGACGCGTCCAGCCCGAGTTCGAGGCCCTTGTTCTTCACCGTGCCGAGGTTGAGGTAGGTGAAGCTCTTCGGGAAGCGGATGCCGGCCGCATAGACGCTGCCCCAGATCTGCGCACCAGTGAACGGTCCGAGGCCAGGGAATCCTGGTGGCGGGTCGGTCGGGCCCCACGTCGCGTTCTGCGTGAAGAAGATCTGCTCCGTGAAGTTGTTGTAGTACCACGCCGCCGACAGCGTCAGGCGATCACTGAACGTGCCGGTGTAGCTGATCTCGAACGCATCCATCCGCTCTTCCGTCAGGTCCGGGTTGCCCGACACCATCGTGGGCACACGGTAGATCGCCGACCCGAACGCAGCGTTGACCGCGCCAAGGGGCAACACGTTCGAGACGGTGACGTCGAAGTGGTTGTTGATCATCGACGGCGCGCGGAACGCGCGGTTGAACGAGAAGCGGAACGTCTGGTCCGCATTCGGCTTGAGCATGAGGGCCACGCGCGGCGAGAACACCGGGTCCGAGATCGACGAGAACTTGTCGAGTCGGGCGCCGGCCACAAAGCGCACGTGGTCGTTCAGGAAAATTTCATCCTGCACGTAGACGCCGCCTTCGGTGCGCGACGTTTCGCCAGGTGCCAGCGACAGGGCGAACTTGTTGTAACGCAGGTTGCCGCCATACGTGAAGACGTGACGGCCGCCGAACGTCTTCGTGTCGCTCATCTCCAGGTCAAACGTCTTGGTGTCGAACAGCAGCCCGACCCGGTTGCCGAGTGGATCCACGGAGACGAGGTTGTCGGCGTCGCCCTCAAGCATGTTCAGGAACGTCTGCGCGCGGAACGACCCCTTCGAGTAGTTGGCCTTGCCGTAGATGTATTTGGTGCCTTCCTGGATGTCGAACGGCCCGATGCCGCTGTGCATGATGCCGTCGGTCTGGGCATACCCGCCGGAGAAGGACCAGCGCTCGCCGCCCTCACCGTCATAGTCCAACCGCATGTCCACCTTCGGCTGCGACGTGCCCGTGTTCTTGAACGCGGGATACGCGATCGTGCCGCCGGGGATGTTGCCGGACGGACGGCCAAAGGCCTCCGACTGGTAGGTGCCAATCGACAGCTTGTAGGCCCACTTGTCGTTGATCGCCTGCGCGTGCGTGATGTTGCCGTAGACCAGCGAGCCGTTGCGCGCGCCATTGCCGTAGAACTGACGCCCGAACGACCCGGCGCCCATCGTGAAGCTCGTGCCCGCCATTTCGCGCGGCGTCTTCGTGATGATGTTCACCACACCGGACAGAGCGTTGGCGCCCCACACGGCCGACGCGGGTCCACGGATGACTTCGATCTGCCGGATCTCGTTCGCGTTCGCGGGCATGAAGTCCCACATGACGAACCCGAAGAAGTCCTGGTAGATGCTGCGGCCGTCGAGCACGGCGAGCTGCGACGTCGCCAGTGAACTGGTCGCGCTGCGGCTCGTGATGTTGATGTCGCGCGCGGAGATCTGCGTGATGTTCACGCCCGGCACGGCGCGCAGCAGATCTGCGTAGTTGTTGGAGGGCGCCACTTCCAGGGCGCGACCGCCGATGACGGTCATCGTCGCCGGGGCGTTCACCAACTGCTGTTCCGTCTTGGAGGCGGACACAACGACCGTCTCCTTGTAGGTGGGGTCATCCGGCTTGACCGGGGGCTGTGGCGGTGTGGGCGGGGGGGGCGGTGGCTGCTGCACCGTGCCGGCCTGGGTTCCCGCCGACGGCTTTGGTGCGACACCCGCCGGTGTCGATCCTTCCTGGGCGAATGCTGACACGCTGGTCACACCCGCAACTGCGACACCGATCACAAACGTACGAAACGCCTGCATATATTCTCCTCCGACTGCTCCCGGTATTGGGAGTTGTCACCTGAATCTAGCGGCGCCTATGATAAGCGATCCGTTTACCTGGTCGTGACCTCCCCCCCAGACTCCCCACCGTCGCCCCCGACCCGCCCGGCCCCGGTGGTCCGGACCGATTGGCCGGACCTGCCGGACGAGCAGCTGCTCGACCTGCGGTTCTCGGAACTGGGGCTGACTATCGCCGGGACCACCCTGGAACCCCGTTTGGAACAGCTCAACGACGAACTGTCGGCTCGGGGGCTTCGTTTTCATCCGCACTACTGGCTCTCGACCGAGTGGTTTTGCCCGGACGGTGTGCCCGGCGTGGCGATTCCGTTTTATCTCGCGCACCCCAGACTGGCCAGGCTCGAAAAGGCCCAGATGCTGGAAGTGGAGGGAGGCACGCCCGAGTGGTGCATGAAGATCCTGCGCCACGAGGCGGGACACGCCCTCGACAACGCCTACGACCTGCGGAAACGTCGTCGGCGCATCAAGTTGTTCGGCAAACCGTCGGAGGCCTACCCCGAGGTCTACCTCCCGAAGCCGTATTCAAAAAGTTTCGTGCTCCATCTCGACTCCTGGTACGCCCAGAGCCATCCGGACGAGGACTTTGCGGAGACGTTTGCCGTCTGGCTGAATCCGGACAGCGACTGGCGTGGCCGTTACACCGAGTGGCCGGCGATCAAAAAGCTCGAATACATGGACGCGTTGATGCGCGAGGTCGCCACGGCGACGCCAAAGGTCACGACGCGCCGCAAGGTGGAGCCCGTGTCGTCGCTCCGGACCACGCTGCGCAGCCACTACAAAAAGAAGCGCCAGCACTACGGACTCGAATATCCGGACTTCTACGATCGCGACCTGCGGCGCCTGTTCTCCAACGCGCCCGACTACCACCAGAACCTGAAGGCCTCGCGTTTCATCCAGCGCATCCGCCGTGAAGTGCGGCGCCTCGTTGCGGCCTGGGCGGGGTCATACCAATACACGATCGATCAGGTGCTCGAGAACATGATCAAACGCGCCGACGAACTCGACCTGCGCCTGATGTATCCCGAAGAACGCACCAAGGTCGACTTCACCATCATGCTCACGGTGCAGACGATGAATTATCTGCACTCAGGGCGCCACAGGGTGGC
>CAZLJG010000147.1:0-7808 GCA_964559545.1 uncultured Solibacteraceae bacterium
ATGTTCGAAGGCGACCCGGTGCCGACGCTTGACGGCGGATGGACGGGCCTGCTGGCCGGTGAAGTGGTGGGGGCGAGCTACAGCACGACCGGCACGAGCGCGAGCCCGGTTGGGACCTACCCGATTGATCCGACGCCGGTGGACACGCAGAACGTGCTCGCGAACTACACGGTCACGATCATCCCCGGCACGCTGACGATTCGTTCGCGCGTCATCGCCTGCACGCCGACGGGTTACACCACCTACTCGCAGGGTGGCTGGGGCTCGAAGCCGAGCGGTGGAAACCCCGGCGCACTTCTGGCTGCCAACTTCGCGACCGTCTACCCGAACGGTCTGCAGATTGGCGGCACGCACAAGCTGACCTTCACGTCGGCTGGCGCGGTTGAGAAGTACCTGCCGGCGGGTGGCTCGGCCAAGGTGTTGACGGGTTCGAAGAACAACCCGACGAAGTCCGAGGGCGTCTTGTCAGCACAACTGCTGGCGCTGCAACTGGCGGCAGACTTCTCGCGTGCGGGTGTGTTGCAGACCGGCCTCGGCAACATGGTGATGCAGTCCGGCCCCCTGGCGGGTCAGACGGTTGATGCCATTCTTGCGATGGCCAACAACGTGCTTGGCGGGAACACCGGTGCGCTTCCGAGCGGGATGTCACTGTCGAGCTTGAGCAGCCTGCTCGAGTCGATCATCATGAACTACCACGAAGGTGCCGACGGTGGGCTCCTGGCGTGTGGCAGCGGCACGGTCACACCGCCGCCCCCACCTCCGCCGCCACCACCGCCACCGGTCGACCCGCCGCCGTCCACGGGCTCCGGCGTGTGTGAAGGGGGCGTGACCAAGATCGTCCTGAAATACATCGGGTCCACGCCGCTGACCGGTACCGTCTACGGCCAGCGCACCGCTCCTGGCAACGGGCCGAAGGTCGCGGCTCAGGTATCTGGCAGCTCGCCGGTGCTCTACACGTTCGCCACGGAGGAAATGGGCGGCCTGTTCGACTCCGTGTCCAGTGGTCGGCTGGCGAATAATCTCACCGTGTTCATCGGAAACACCCAGGTCGGCGATGCACACACGAGTTGTTCGACACCGATTTATCCGGGCATGAAGGTCGGCAGTTTGTTCGAGATCGTTGAAGTGTGGTCGAAGGGTGGCGGGCGAATCCTTCCGCCGTCGGAATACTAGACCGCAGCGAAGTGCCCGGGCCGCACCTCACGGAGCGGCACCGGCGCAAACGAATCGGCGTCAAAGATCACCCGGGCGACTCTGTCGCCCGGGTTTATTTTTGGCACCGCCGAGAGTAACGCCACGGTGTACGGATGCGCCGGCGCCGTAAAGACAGCCTCGGCGTCTCCCAGTTCAACAATTCGTCCCCGGTACATCACGGCGACCCGTGTGCAGATCTGACGCACGAGTCTGAGGTCGTGTGCGATGAACAAATACGTCAGGCCCAGTCGCGTTTGCAGATCGAGCAACAGGTTCACCACCTGTGCCTGCACTGACACGTCCAGGGCCGACACAGGTTCGTCGGCGATCACCAGCGAAGGGTTCAACGCGAGCGCACGTGCCAGACCGATCCGCTGCCGTTGGCCACCGCTGAATTCATGCGGATACTTCGTCGCCTGCGCCGGATCCAGGCCGACGAGTTCAAACAGTTCGGCGACGCGTCGCACCCGCTCGGCCTTCGTCCCCTCGCGGAAAATCACGAGTGGTTCCTCGACGATGGCCCCGACGCGCATGCGGGGGTTGAGGGACGAATACGGATCCTGAAACACAATCTGGAGGTCGCGCCGTGCGAGACGCATCTCGTTTGAAGACAGAGGTGCGAGATCCCGGCCCTTGAAGAGCACCTGGCCAGACGAGGGTTCAATCAGCCGAAGGATGCATCGGCCTGTCGTGGTCTTGCCGCAGCCGGATTCCCCGACGAGGCCAAAGGTCTCGCCCTGGTGAATCTCGAAGCTGATGTCATCAACCGCGCGGGTCACCGTCGGCGCGCCGAACAGGCGGCTCTGACGGAACTCCTTCACCAGATGGCGCACTTCCAGGAGGGCGCTCACGAAGCGGACTCCTGGTGGAGGTAACAGGCGGCGACATGCGCCTCGCCGCAGCGGACGTCAGGGGGCGGCACGGTATCGCAGAGCGCAAACCGATGGGGACACCGGGTGGCGAATCCACACCCGGCAGGGAACTGCCCAAGCGACGGCACGGTTCCGGGAATCGCCTGCAATCGCGCGGTGGTGTGCAGGGTCGGCAGGCAGGCGAGCAACCCCTGGGTGTACGGATGCGCGGCGCCCGCAAACACCGTCCGCACCGGGCCGTACTCCACGACTCGCCCGCCGTACATCACGGCCACGTGATCCGCCATTTCTGCGACCACACCGAGGTCGTGCGTGATGAGCAGGAGTGCGAGCCCGAATTCCCGTCGCAGTTCCCGCAGCAGGTCGAGGATCTGCGCCTGCACCGTCACGTCGAGCGCCGTCGTCGGCTCGTCCGCGATGACCAGGGAGGGCTCCGCACAGAGCGCCAGGGCGATCATGGCGCGCTGTCGCAGACCGCCGCTGAGTTGATGCGGGTAGGCGTCCGCGCGTTGTGCCGGGTTCGGCATGCGCACGGCGGCCAGCCATTCGACAGCCTTCTTCTTTGCGACGGCGCCTCGCGCCAGGCCATGCACCGTGAGGGTCTCGGCGATCTGCTGACCGATCGTGAAGACCGGATTGAGCGCGACCATCGGCTCCTGAAACACAAACCCGATGCGCCGCCCGCGGATCGCGCGCATGGCAGGTTCGTCCAACGTCATCAGGTCCTGACCATCAAACTCGATCTGACCGGCCGCGATTCGGCCTGGCGGCTGCACGAGGCGGATGATCGAGAGGGCCGTGACGGACTTGCCTGACCCGGACTCGCCGACCAGGCCGAGTGTCTGGCCACGGTCCAGTGCGAACGAGACATCCGCCACCGCCGCCGCGTCACCCCCGGTGCGCAGGGGGAATACAGTGCGCAGGTGACGCACAGTGAGGAGATGCGCGTCAGGCAAGGCGGTCCTGATGTTCGCCGTAGACGGCGCGGAGACGATCGGAAATTTCGCCGAGCGTGGCGCGGGCTTCAACCGCCTGCAGGACAACGGGCACCAGATTGTCAGTGCCTCTGGCCGCGCGCTCAAGCGCCTCAAGCGCCGCCGCGCAGGCCGAGCCGTCCCGTTCGCGTCGCACACGACGCACGGCATCAGCCTGGCGCTGTTCGCTGTCAGGGTCGAGGGCAAGCACCTCGATGCCGGTCTGGTCGTCCGTCGTGAATCGATTGAGACCGACGACCACGGATTCGCCGCTGTCGATACGTTGCTGGGCGGCGTAGGCGGCGTCCTGGATCTGGCGCTGGATGTATCCCGCTTCGATGGCGGCCAGTGTGCCGCCCGCCGCGTCAATCGTGGCGATCAGCGCGCGCGCCTCCGACTCAATCTCGTCGGTGCGTTGTTCGATGGCCCAGGAACCCCCGACCGGATCGACCGTGTTGGCGACGCCCGTCTCTGTGGCGATGACCTGCTGGGTGCGCAACGCGAGTCGCGCCGCGTCTTCCGTCGGCAGGGCCAGTGCCTCATCACGTCCGTTGCAGTGGAGCGACTGCGTGCCGCCGAGCACTGCAGCCAGCGCCTGGATGGCCACGCGGATGATGTTGGTGTCCGGCTGCTGCGCCGTCAGCGTGGATCCACCAGTTTGGGTGTGGAAGCGCAGCTGCTGCGCCCTCGGGTGCGTGACGCCAAACCGGTCCCGCATGACGCGGGCCCACAAGCGACGTGCCGCGCGGAACTTCGCGATCTCCTCGATGAAGTCGTTGTGGGCCGCAAAAAAGAACGAGAGGCGTTGCCCGAGTTGATTCGGGTCCAGGCCCGCGCGTTGCGCCGCGTCCACGTACGCGATCGCATTGGCAATCGTGAACGCCACTTCCTGCACCGCCGTGGAGCCGGCCTCGCGGATGTGATAGCCGCTGATCGAAATCGTGTTCCAGTTCGGCAGTTCCCGCTCACACCACGCAAAGATGTCCGTGATGATGCGCATCGAATGGCGGGGCGGATAGATGTAGGTGCCGCGCGCCACGTATTCCTTCAGGATGTCGTTCTGGATCGTGCCCGAGAGCTGGTCCAGCGGCACTCCCTGTCGGCGGGCCACTGCCACATACAACGCGAGCAGGATGATTGCGGTGGCATTGATGGTCATCGACGTGGAGACCTGGCCGAGGGGAATCCCATCGAACAGCAGCGCCATGTCGTCGAGAGAGTCGATAGCCACCCCGACCCGGCCGACCTCGCCGGCCGCCATGGGATGGTCGGAGTCGTAACCCATCTGTGTGGGCAGGTCGAACGCGACACTCAGGCCGCTCACCCCCTGGGCCAGCAAATACCGGTATCGCGCGTTGGATTCGGAGGCGGTGCCAAACCCGGCGTACTGCCGCATCGTCCACAGCCGGCCACGGTACATCGTGGGCTGGATGCCGCGCGTGTACGGAAAGACCCCGGGGAATTCAGCCACAGCCATGGGGGCCCATTCTATCGGACTGCGGACTTGCCGACTTGCGGACTGCGGTACAATCCCCCCACCTTGGAGGTCTCATGGACTCTGTAATGAATCAGCTGGCGCGGGAACTGGCGGAGATCGTTTCCACCGTGGTGGCTGATGATGCGCGAGTCGAAGCGTGCCGCGAGAAGGCCAGAGCGGCCGGTTTCGACATGCGCGTGGCACTCGACGCCGCCGTGACGTTTGTGCCGCTGAACGCGTCCGGCGCCGCTGCGGGGCAGGCGCTCGTGCCGGTCAGTGGCGTCAAGGCGCTGCCGGCGCCGAAGCCGCAGATCGAGATGACCGCCAACGATCGGCGTTTCCTGAAGTCTCTGCGAATCTCCGCCGACGAAGCGACGGAAAAAGAAGTCGAGTAGCGCTACCGCGCGCGCGACTGATTCGCGACGGCCGCGGCTGCCCGCGCCGCGGCGTCGGCGTCTCCCAGGTAATACCGACGGATCGGCTTGAGCGACGCGTCGAGTTCATAGACCAGCGGAATCCCCGTGGGGATGTTCAGTTCGGCGATCTCCGCTTCCGACACCCCATCGAGATATTTCACCAACGCGCGAAGACTGTTGCCGTGTGCGGTAATCAGCACACGCTGGCCCGCGCGAATCGCCGGCGCGATGGTGCCGGTCCAGTAGGGCACGAAGCGCGCCACGGTGTCCTTGAGGGATTCAGTGGCCGGGCACTCGGCCGGCGAGAGCGACGCGTAGCGCGGGTCCCGCGCGGGATGTCGCGGGTCGTCGAGGGGCAGCGGCGGGGGCGGCACATCGTAACTGCGGCGCCACAGGTGCGTCTGCGCCTCACCGTGGGCCGCCGTGGTCTCCGCCTTGTTCAGGCCCTGGAGCGCGCCGTAGTGGCGTTCATTCAGCCGCCAACTGCGTTCAACCGGAATCCACAACAGGTCCAGTTCGTCCTGCACGATCCAGTTTGTGCGAATCGCCCGCTTGAGCAGAGACGTGAACGCGATATCGAACGTGTCCCCGGCTTCCCGCAACAGGCGCGCGGCTTCGTGCGCCTCTGCGTGGCCCTGCGGCGTCAGGTCCACGTCGGTCCACCCTGTGAACCGGTTCTCGAGATTCCACGTGCTCTGCCCGTGGCGGAGGAGGACGACGCGATGCATGCCGATCAGCCTTTCCTGAGGTGTGCGATCGCCTGCCGTCCCGCATAACGCGCGGCGGTGCCGAGTGTCTCTTCGATGCGCAGCAGCTGGTTGTACTTCGCCGTCCGGTCGGCGCGGCTGGCCGAGCCGGTCTTGATTTGTCCGGCGCCGGTGGCGACAGCGAGGTCGGCGATCGTGGCGTCCTCGGTTTCCCCGGAGCGGTGTGACACGACGCTTTCGTAGCCGGCCTTGCGCGCAATGGCCATGGCGTCGAGCGTCTCAGAGACGGTGCCGATCTGATTGAGTTTGACGAGGAGCGCGTTGCCCACCTTCTCCTCGATGCCGCGTCGCAGAATCGCCGGGTTCGTCACAAACACGTCGTCGCCCACCAGTTGCATGCGGGAGCCGAGCGTGGCGGTGAGTGTGGTCCATCCGGGCCAGTCTGCCTCCGCAAGGCCGTCTTCGATGGAGGCGATGGGATACTGGCGGCACCAGTCTTCGTAGAGCGCAATCATCTGCGCGGAGGTGTAGTGGCCCTCACCTGATTTGCGCAGGTTGTAGCTGCGCGATCCGTCGTCCCAGAATTCCGATGCGGCCACGTCGAGTGCGAGGACGAGGTCGCGTCCCGGTGTGTAGCCGGCGCGGTGGATCGCCTCGAGCACCAGTTCAACGGCTTCGCGGTTGGAAGCGAGGCTCGGCGCGAATCCGCCCTCGTCACCGACGCCGGTGGCGAGGCCCCGCGACTTGAGGAGGCTGCGCAGCGCGTGGAAGGTCTCGGTGCCTGCGCGGAGGCCTTCGCTGAAGGAGGGCAGGCCGACCGGCATGACCATGAACTCCTGGAAGTCCACGTTGGTGTCGGCATGCGCGCCGCCATTCAGGATGTTCATCATGGGGACGGGCAGCAGCGTGCCTGCACCGTCGGCGGGCGAGTCGACCAGGGTCACCAGGTGCCGGAACAGCGGCACGCCGTGTCCGGCCGCTGCCGCGTGGGCCACAGCCATGGAGACACCGAGCATCGCGTTGGCGCCGAGCACCGCCTTGTTGACGCTGCCGTCCAGTGCGAGCAGTTGGCCGTCTATCGCCCGCTGGTCAGGCGCTTCGCCGATGAGCGCCCGGGCGATGGTGCCATTCACATGGTCGACCGCCTTGAGCACCCCCTTGCCGAGGTAGCGGCCCTTGTCGCCGTCCCTGAGTTCCAGGGCCTCCCGGCTGCCGGTCGAGGCCCCAGAGGGGACGGCCGCCCGGCCCCGGGCGCCGGTGTCGAGGGCGACGTCAACTTCGACGGTGGGATTGCCACGGGAATCGAGGATCTGGCGGGCATGGATGGCGGTGATGCGCACTGGAGAAAATTACCCCAAAAACCTTCCGGATCAATGGTTTGAATGGTTTGACTTGGCCGTACCCGTGGCCTACCATGCTCATTGACATTTCCGTCAGTTCGCCCGCCACTGCAATCCCAAGGTTTGGGAGGCTGTATGCCACGTTCCGCCACGAGACTCGTCGCCTCGTCCACCGCGTTGTCGTTGACACTCGGCGTGGCATCCGTGTGGGCGCAGCCCGTGGCCTCGCGCACGCCGATGCCGGTGAAGATCGAGGCATCGATGCGGGCCGGCATGGTCGTGGGATTGGTGAAGGACGACAGCGGCGCCGTGGTGTCGGGCGTGGCTGTCACGGCGATTGGGACCACGCAGGCGCAGGCCAAGACCGATGCGGCCGGTCAGTTCCGGCTGGCCCTGGTGCCTGGAGACTACATCCTTCGCGCGGCGCGTGACGGCTACGTTTCGCCGTATCGCGAGCAGGTCCGCATTCGCGCGGCGGCACAGATCGAGCGCAACATCACCATCACGCGGCAGCCAGGTTTGTCCGATCGCAAGGTCCTGCTTGCGAGCACAGGTTTGGGCGCGGCGGCCGGCGATCCCCTTCCCGTTGAATCGGTCGTGAAGGCTGCCAGTCGCACCGACAGTCTGCAGGCGTGGTATCTGCGCCACCTGCCACGCACGGTGTTGCGTGATGGCCAGGGCAACGGCCTGGACGTCGAGGCCGCGCCCACCACATTCCGTCCACGCGTGTCGTTTTTTGACTGGGCAGTGACCGAGTCCGCCCGCGCGGCAACTTCGTTTTTTGTTGATACCGATTTCAGCGGTCAGTTCAACATGCTGACCACGTCC
>CAZLJG010000148.1:0-7794 GCA_964559545.1 uncultured Solibacteraceae bacterium
GTTCTACATGGCTGACGCCCTTCAGTCGTCGGTGGAGATGGCACTGCAGTATTTCCGCGTGGACCATGCGTGGTCCACGGCCGTGTTGTCAGCGGCGGTGCCGTTCCTGGGTTCGCTGGCCGGATGGTTGAGCCGTGCCAACGCGTCGCCGGCACCGGGCGCCAAGCCCTCAGCCATCGCCGGCATCCTGCAGGCCGTCGCCATGCCGGTGGTCATTGTCGGCCTGCTCACGTTGATGGCGTGGGTCAACATGCGACTGGTGGGCGAACTCGAGTACCACCATTACGTCGTGGCGACCGGCTTGACCGAATGTCCCACCGACCCGACTGTCGACACCGGCACGGTCACCACACACCTCGGCACCCGTCGCGCCTGCCACTCGCCTGGCGGCGGACTGGGGGAGTCGATCTGGTTGATGGCGGGCTATCTGGCGCTTGGACTGCTGATGAGTTACTTCGTGCCGGTCAACCGCTTCTCGCTGCACGGCATGTACAAGGCAAGAATTGTGCGCACGTTTCTGGGCGCCTCCCGCACCAATCGAAGTCCGAACGCGTTCACCGGGTTTGATGGCGACGACGACCTGCTGGTGTCGGATTTAAAGGATGTCCGGCCGCTCCACATTGTCTGCACCACGTTGAATGCCGTGTCATCGACCACCGTGGGCCGCCACGAAAAGCAGGCGGAGTCGTTCACGTTTTCTCCGCTGCATGCGGGGAACCGCGAAGTCGGCTACCGGCCCGCGGCCGAGTACGGGTCCTACAACGGGGGGCCGGGAAGCGGCCTGAGGCTCGGCACGGCACTGGCCGTGTCCGGAGCCGCCGCGAGTTCCCAGATGGGCATGTACTCCTCAAAGGCGCGGTCGTTTCTGCTGACACTGGCGAACGCGCGGTTGGGGTTGTGGTTTGGCAATCCCTCACATGAGACGGCCTGGAAGACGAGTGAACCGCCGCTGGGTGTGGCCCCGATCACCCGCGAGTTGCTCGGCCTGACGACCGACGACAACCCGTACGTGTATCTCTCGGATGGCGGGCACTACGAAAATCTCGGCCTGTGGGAGATGGTGGCGCGCCGCTGCCGCTACATCGTCGTCTCTGATGCCGGCGCGGATCCCGACTACACGTTTGACAGCCTGGCTATTGCCACCCGGCGCATCCGACTCGACCTCGGCATTCCGATCGACTTTGGTCCGCTCGGGATCACCAAGGAAGGCGAGGGGCGCACCAACGTGCATGCGGCGGTCGGTGTGATTCGGTACGGGATCGTCGACGGCTCATCCGCGCCGGACGGCACCATCGTGTTTCTGCGCGCCGCGTTGTCGGGTGACGAGCCGATCGACATCCAGACCTACGCCAAGACCGACACGCTGTTTCCCAACGATCCGACCTCGGATCAGTTCTTTGACGAGGCGCGTTTCGAGAGTTACCGTCTGCTCGGCTTCCACACCGTGCTGACGTGTGCCCCTGGCTACAACGCCGAGACGGGGATCCCGGGATTCTGCGAGGCTGTGCGGACGGCACATTCGGCGAGCAGCGTCCGCACGACATCGGCGGCCTCGTAACGATCCGCTCCCGGCGGCAGGAAGCGCACCGCGCCCTGCACATCGTCACCCATCGTCACGATCGGCGGTTCGGTATACCGGCCCGCGCGCACCTGCGGCAGGTCCGCTGTGGCGACCAGTGCGTTGCAGATGCAGACACGGCCGGCGGTGACCGACGGGTCGCCACCCTTCGACGCGTACAGGTTCACCGGTTCGGCCGGACAGCGGAATCCCACTGAGCCATCGTCGGCCCGATAGGCTTCGCGCAGGTACCCGAGATCGCAGATGCGTGGACGCGATTGCAGGATCTCGGGGTCCGACAGCGAACCCGGCAAGGCTGCGACCTTGAAGGGAAATCCTGCGGGTGATGCCACCGGGCTAGTGAAGACGTGTGCGTCCCCGGCGCGGGCGCGCCCCAGCAACTCCGCGCGGGCATCGGCCCGCAGCCCGGAATCCTCGCAGAGCGCGAACGCCGTGCCGACCTGAATGCCCGCCGCGCCGGCGTCGAGGGCGTCCTGCAGTCTGCCCGGTGCCGCCGCACCTCCGGCCAGCCAGAAGGGGAGGCCGATCGCGCGGAGCTTCTCAAGGTTCACGACATCCCGCGGACCGTACACGGGTTCGCCATCGGGAGTCAGTTGCATCGCGCCACGCGGCGGTGCGTTGTGTCCACCCGCCGTCGGCCCCTCGACAATGAAGCCGTCGACCCGTCCGTTGGCACGACGATGGAGGGTGAGTGCGAGCACGTCGGACGCAATGATGGCGAGGAACAACGGCCGCGAGAGCGCAGGGGCATCGGGACCCAATCCGATCACCTCCCGCGGATCAAAGGTCAGCAGGTGGCCGCCGCCGTCGCTGTCGTCGCCGGTGACGTGCAGTGGATACGTCGCCGGTTCGTGGTGCACGAATCGGTCGAGCACTCCGGGAATCTTCAGGGGAATCCCGGCACCCATCAGCACGTAGCTCACGCCGGCGAGCATCGCGCCATAGATGGACGGCAGATGAGGAATCTGGATCTTTTCAAGATAGTTGATGCCGACCGGGTGGTTGTGTCCCTCACGCGCGAGAAACACTTCCACGAAGTTGGCAACGACGCAGAGTCGTTGCCATTCCAGACTGGCGTCGGTTGACTGCATGGGCGGCAGCACAAACGAGGCCGCGGGAGCCTTGCCGTCCGCGATGTAGTACTTCTCCCAGACCTGCTCTGCGAGGTGGGGCACGGGAAAGTGATCCAGCGCCCGCCGCATGTGACCGCCGGGGTCACCCATCTGGAGGCGGCGTGTCAGCACGTTGTCCAGGGCGGTTCCGCTGACCACGCCCAGCTGTCCAACCTGTGACACCGCGCGGGCGAGGCGCCAGTCCGAGCTCCCGACGCCCATGCCCCCCTGAATGATCACTGGTGCGTTCGTCATGCCTTCAGCCTATCGATCCTGCGCGGGGCCGCGTGTAAGTGTTGTGTAAGACCTCAGGGAGTAGACTGCTCCTGAGATGATTCCTCCATCAGAAGTGCTCATGCTGCAGTCGCTCGTGACGTCCACGCCCCAGGGCATTGCGAGCCGGGTGCTGGCCAAGGCGGCCGGTGGAAACGTGACCGTGTTTGCGTTTGATGCCGGCCAGGGGCTGACCGAACACACGTCGCCGTATGACGCGCTGGTGCTGGTGCTGGAAGGCGCGCTGACGCTGACCATCGGCGGCGTGCCGCTGCAGGCTGAGCCCGGCACGATTGTGCGCATGCCCGGGACCGTGCCGCACGCGGTCGATGCGCCGGTCGCGGCCCGGATGTTGCTGATCATGATCAAATAGCTGGTCACCGCCGCTGACGGAAGGCGGCTTCGTAGATCACCGGCCCGCCGATCTGCACCGTCGCCAGTGTGGGACGGTTGTACTCGCGCAACGGGACGCCAGGATCCGGATCATATCCCGCGTCCGCCATTTCCGCGAGCAGCTGATCCTCGGTGAGGAAACACTGCGGCCGTCCGGAGAACTGGGTGAACACAAAGGGCTCGCTGGGCACCGACGTGGCCGAGTCCGGCAACGTGTGGCGCGAGAACGTGAAGACAAACAGCGCGGCCCCCGGCTTGGCCACTCGCGCACCTTCGCGAACCGCGGCTCGAAACTGTTCGGTCGATGTGGCGAGGTTCCAGATGCCGTGGGCGATGACCAGGTCTGCGCTTGCGTCGGCGACCGGCAGGCTTTCCATTGGCGCAGACCGACACTGCACACGCGCCGACATACCCGCAGCTTCAGCACGCGCGGTCGCGGCTTCCAGCATGGGCTGCGACAAATCCGTTCCAATGACCGACCATCCCATCTCGGCCAGTGGTACGGCATTGCGTGCCGCGCCGCAGCCGATGTCCACGACAGTGCCCTGACCGCCGAGGTGGTCCAGTTCACCACGCGCGAAGCCCATCAGGACCTCGTTGGGCGACGCGGTGGCAAATCCGGAGACGGTGCCGGGTGCACTCCACGGAGAGCCGGCCAGCGGATCAGTGATCAGCTTCGACCTCGCTCAATGGCACGCGGGAACAGAATGTTGTTCTCGAGGTGGATGTGCACATGCATGTCGCGCTCGAGTTGCTCGAGACCGTAGAACAATCCCTGAAAGGTGGGGCAGGCGTCCTGCGGCAACCGATAGTCCGTCGTGACCTGTCGCATGGCCGCCAGCGCCGCGCCCGCCTGCACGTGTTCGTGCTCCATCACCTCGACTGGCCCGGCAATCCAACCGCCGCCACCAGGCGCCTGACCCTGTTCGATCGCGACGATCGCGGGAAACAGCACCTGGTCCTCTTTGGACATGTGATCGAGCAGTTCCGTCATCAGGCCGCGAAACTCCCGCTGAAGCGGCAGGAGCATCTCTGGATAGTGGTCACCGTGGCGCATGACGACCTTGTCGACCATCGCCGACAAGCGGGGCAGTTCCTCCCGAAGCGGCTGATGGAATCGCGCCTGGATGTGGGCCACGAGGTCGCTCATCGGGGCCTGCTGCCAGTTCATTTCGTCGGTCTTCTCGGTTGTTGACTGCGCCAGCTCCGTCAGGACGCGATCAACATCGAGACCATGCTCGGTGCAGGCGTCCGCGATGGGCCGATGTCCGCCGCAGCAGAAATCGATGCCATGCTGCTGAAACACTTTGATGGTGGCCGGAGACGACGCCGCAGCCTCCGAGACGTGCATATCTTTTGTAAATTCCATATTCAATCCTCCCTTGGTTGTTCTGATTCGGGGCACCAGTCGGGCCCGAAAAGTTCGATGGGATGCATCGCTCTCACAACTTCGTTGCCGCAGCGAAGGTCGTCGGCAGGACAGTAGAGGTCGCACCCCCAGCAGATGCGCTCCGGATGGGCCGGCCGGGTGAGGGCAGGCGACAACGCGGAGGCGAATATGTCAGGCACAGAGGACATCCTACGGACCCGCCACCGGCGTGTCTTTGCGCCAGCGCAATGTCACCAGCGCACGAGCCACGTCGCGACAATCAGCGCGGCAACTCCCACCCCGAGGCTCAGGCGGCCGGTCCAGCGTGCGGTCGCTCTGGAGACGCGCCCGCTGTCGCAGCGATTCAAGGCGACCGCCAGCGCGAACAGCGTGACCTTGGCCAGAAGCAGCCGGCCCGGCACGGTGGTGAGTGAGGGCAGGTCGCCCCATCGCATCCAGATGAGCACCGGCCCGGTGACCGCGATCGCGGCGAGGCACACCCAGGCGTAGCGGCGAAAGCGGTGGCCAAAGGCTCGCAACTGCTCCCGTCGACTGGCATCATCCTGTTCACGCACCCATGGCATAAACAACGCGACGAAACAGATCATGCCGCCGACCCACGCAGTTGCCGCGATGATGTGCAGGGCGGCCAGCATTTCACGCATGGGCAGCCTGCAATGGTTTGTCCGTCACACGACGCAGTCGTCGTGCAAACACCGACGCGAAGACCCGCTTTTGCACCGCGAGTTTGGCGCGCTGCCAGAGGAACGTACGATCCGACAGGTCATGGCATTCTTCCGGGAGCAGCACCAGCGACACGTGGACGTTGGGCGCGCACCCAATCGGCAGTCCATGCTCCATACACGCCTCGTAGAGCCGGCGAAACACCGGCACCAGCGGCTCGGCGTCCGGAGGCGGAAGGTGTTCGTAGTCGGTCCCCCGCAGCGGTCGGAAGACACACACGGTGGGAATGGCACCGACCGACGTCATCCAGTCGATCGCGGCAATCGACGACTCGGGCGGCTCCAGTCCGGCAATAATTTCCCCGTTGGTCACCCACGGTTCCGTCCTCGGCCCGCGTGCGCCGAGTTGGGCGCAGTAGCGAATCGCGTCGAGATACCGGTCATGGCCGTAGGTCGCGGCCTTGCCGGGGCAGACCTCGACAAATCGCGCGCGGTCCCAGACCTCAAAGCAGAACGACACACGGTTCACGCCCATGGCGCGCAGCGCGTCATACCTCGCCAAGTCGTGGTGTGGCGGCGTCTGCACACCGACCAGCAGGCCGAACCGGTCCTTGACCGCCCTGACGTATGGTTCGACGATGTCGAGGTAGGTGTCGCCGGCGTAGTGGCCGGTGTTGAAGTCGACGTAGGTGATCCCCGACAGTTCACGCGCTGCGGCGACCACATCCATCACATCGTCGACAGACTTTTCGGTGGCTTCGTCGACGCCGAGATTGAGACCCACGGAGCAGAAGCCGCAGTTGCTGCGTTCGGGCTGCGGCACCCAGAAGTCGCACACACGGGCAGGGTAGATGCCGAGATAGGTGCCCTGGAGCGTACCGACGCGGGTCATGGGTGTGCCGCTCGACGTCCGCGCGTCGTACCATGACGGTCGAGGGGACAGGCTGACCGGTCCCACCACCTCCCCCTCACGGAGGAGCCGATACACCCCGTCCTGGCGCAACAGCCGATACGGCGAGTGCGCCGCGAATGATTCGAGGACCGGCACGTTGGTCCAGAGGCCACCAGGCAGGATGAGCTCGAGCCCACTTCCCAGGCCGGCCCGTGTGCGCATGATTTGGCGGCCGCCGTCATGACCGACCAGGCAGGAGTCGTCTACGAGGAGTCCCCGGCAGTACAGGTCGAGCTTGAGGAGCGAGGGGAGGGCTCGAACTGCGGACAAGGACAACATGCCAGGGACTCCCAGCCAACCCTACCCTCGGTGCGTTCCCGGGGCTATGACAGCCGTCATAGCGCGGGAGGCCTCAGGGTTGTGTATTCTCACGCCGAGTGTCCCCCTCCACGCCCCTGCAGGATCGCGCCCTCGCAGTGTTCATCTGGACTGGCGTGGCCGGCATTGCCCTTCTGGATCTCTGGTTTCCGCCGGGGTATGCGGTCCCCCTCCTCTTCATTCCCCTGGTATTGCTGGCCGCTCGTCGGTCGCAGGCGACCCCTTCGCGAGACCTCCCGACGGCCGTGGCCGTTGCGGCCACCGCGTGGACGGTCGGTGAAATCGCGGTCAATGCGCAAGGGGGCGACCTGAGGGTTGGCCTGTTTAATCGGGGGTTCGTCCTGGTCGCGATCTGGCTGGTGGCGTGGGGAGTGCGGCGGCATCGCGCGCTGGAGGCCGAATGGCGTGCCGAGGCGGCGATGGCCCACGTGGGCCGGATGGCGGGTGTGATGGCCCATGAAATACGCAATCCACTGGCCGGTGTGCGCGCGGGCCTCCAGGTGCTGGGCCGCCGAGTCGCCGACTCGCCCAACGCAACGGTCGTCGACGAGATGATCACGAGACTCGATCGCCTCAGCGAGATGGTCGAGCGCCTGCTCCGATACGCGCAGCCCGTGGAGCCGCGACGGTCCCCCGTTCGTGTCCGCAAGGTGATCGACGATGCCTGCGACCTGGCGGCGCGAGAATCGGAGTTTACGGGAATCGAATGCACCCGTGAGTACGACGAGACGATTGTCGTGGTCGATCCGACGCAACTCTCGCTGGTGCTGGCCAGCCTGCTCCGGAACGCCGCCCAGGTTATGCCTGACGGCGGCCGGATCGCCGTGCGGGCCGCGCGCGAGGGCGACGCGTGCGTGATCACGGTCACTGACAGCGGCCCTGGCATTCCTCCCGAACAGCGCGCAAGACTTGGCGAGGCGTTTTTCACCACCAAGGCGCAGGGACCGGGCCTCGGGATCGCGACCGCCCGACGACTGGTGGCGCCCTACGGCGGGACACTTACGTTCGAGCACCCGGCTCACGGGGGGACCACCGCGGTGGTCCGCCTGCCGTTGGAGGATACGATGAGCGCGAACGCCTCGGCGGGCGCCAGGAGCGGCACTTGACTTACCTCC
>CAZLJG010000149.1:0-7745 GCA_964559545.1 uncultured Solibacteraceae bacterium
AGCACGCAGGCCGGCTGCGCGATGGGCTGCGTCTTCTGCGCGACCGGCCAAATGGGTTTCGCGCGGCATCTGACGACGGCGGAGATCGTGGGTCAGGTGCTCACTGTTTCGAAGTTCCGAGGTTCCGAGGTTCCGAGGTTCCGGAACATCGTGCTCATGGGGATGGGGGAACCGCTCCATAACTATGAGTCAGTGATGGAGGCGACTGACATTCTTGCCGACACCGCCGGATTCGGACTGAGTCCTCGTCGCATCACGCTGAGCACCGTCGGTGTGGTGCCAGGCATCCGGCGGCTCGCGGCCGAGCGGCGCGCGATCAGCCTCGCCGTCTCGCTGCACTCCGCGACACAAGAGGGACGGCTGGCGCTGCTCCCCCCGGCCGCCAAAGCGTGGCCACTCGACGACCTGATGGATGCGTGCCGCGACTACTCGGCCGCGCTCGATCGCCACATCTTCTTCGAGTGGACGCTCATCGCCGGTGAAAACGACCGGCCCGACGATGCGCATGCGCTGGGCCGGTTGCTGTCCACCCAACGCGCACACGTGAACCTGATCCCGCTCAACCCGACGGACGGATACACGGGCGCGCCAACCGCGCCGAAGGCCGCACGCGCGTTCCAGGACGTGCTTGCCACCCACGGGATCCCGAGCACCGTGCGACAACGCCGGGGTATCGACATCGCCAGCGGCTGCGGCCAACTGGCAGCACCGCGTGTGACGATCCAGTAGGATTCCCGGTCAGAGAACATATGCACACTCCGTTTCGACGCGCCGGTCTCGCCATCGGCGCTCTGACCGTCATCGTCGGCAGTGCACTGGCGCTGGCGCAAACGCCGGCGACCTTCGGATCGGTGACGGCATTGCCGGACCATTCGGGCACCCTGGAGTGGATCGGCGTCGGCGATGCCGGCGGCAGTCTGATCATCCGCTACCGGTTCAACGGGTTTTACATGTGGTCAGCGCCGTTGTTGACCGAGATGACCTCGAAGGGCATGCCGGCGATGCCGGCGATCGCCGACGAAGTGAAACTCTTCCCGATGAACACGAGTGTGTTTGTGTCGGGGAATTATTCCCACAGCACCACATTCGAGCGACCGCCGTCGCGCACGGACTGCTGGACCAACACCCAGTCGGTCAGCGCCCAATGGTCCGAGCGGGCGCCGTCCCTCGCCGAGATGGAGGCAGTTCTGCTCCATGGCGCTACCCCGCAGCCTGGATTTGCGCTGCCACAGCATTTTGCGATTTCTGATCGCCGGCCCGCAGGCGGATCGGCCCAGTTGACCGCATTCCAGTTCAGCAGCCCGCTCGCCGGCCCGCCGATCACCTCCCAGGCCACCTTCGTCGACTACGAGTCACCGGGCGACGTCGATCGCACGCAGTCAGCCGCGGGCACCATGAGCTACATCGTGTCGTTGGTCGAACGGCCGGTGATTCCAGCGCGCGCAGAAATTGGCTACACGGGTTCGAGCACGCCGCCCCATGCGTCGTTCTGGTTCGAGCCGAAAGGACCACTGGCGCTCGGCGCCGACTTCGACATGGCGTCGCCGCGCCTTCTGGGTTCGGTGACCGGCCAGACCGATCCGGGCAACCCCAAGTGCAGCTACCTCGACACGGACGAAACGTTCCGTTTTGAGGTCAGGTGGAACATCGGTCTGCAGCAGAAGGTGGACGCCACGATCGAGCCGACATTCACCAACGAGGCGGAGTGGATGCCGGAGTACAACCAGATCCGCGAGTACAAAATCACCCTGACTGATCCGGGGCCGGAGGGCATCGGAAAGCTGAGGGTGTCCCTGTTGGATACCTCGGCACATCCAGGTATCGCCACCAACGCGAGAAACCACAGCCAGCAGGCGCCGGCGTGTAGTGACTGCACGCGCACGCTCGCCCGGGAACGACACACTGACACCCAGAACTTCTGGGGCGTGACGCTCACGCGGCACTACCACAACTACAACGCATGTCCGATGGACGACCTCCCCGACTTGTACTTCACGGCCGGGGAAAACCCGGGCTTCACACTGGTGGATCCCATCACCGCCGAACTGAAACAACCGATCAGTCAGGTGATCGAACTTGCGGACACCACGGAGAGCACGTACCTCGTCTCCGTCATGGTGAAGGACTCCGGCGCCTCCGCCAAACTCATCGCCGAGGTGGAGATTGGCGGGTCCTGGATTCCCGTGAAAGCGATCGGCCCCACGGCCGATGCTATGGGCATGGCGCTGATGCTGCCGCTCGACCAGGATACAGACGGCGTGGCAGACCGGTGGGAGACGATTCACAGTGCGTCTGACGTCTCCGGTGATACCGAAAATATCCCGGGTGCCGTGAACACCGGAGATGGCCTCACAAATTTTGAGGAATACCGCGGGATCTACGCCCTCGGCCAGTTTGTGCGCACCGACCCCGAACAAAAGACCATCTTTGTGCACGACTACACCGGCAGACGCCTGCCGGAGATTGAGGCCATGCGCAACTTCTACGCGCCCAAAGGGCTGCAGGTCTATTCGGTGGACGGGTCGGAGTTCCTCGAGGACGTCGTGAACTATCAGCGCACCGACGCCAAGCGCGGCGATCAGTACATCGCCGTGCTGATCGAGAACCCCGCGACACCCGCTGGTGTCGGGTATCGCGTGTTCGCCGAGGACTGGCTGACGTTTGCCGGCAAAGCCTCACATATCGGGCCGCCACAAAAGAGCCTGAACACGATGGCGCTCCAATACCGCATCGAAACACGCGCGCACGAACCGTGGGCCGTTGTCGGCCATGAACTCGGGCATCTGATGAACGTCGCACACCACGGCGACAAGGATGGATGGCTGGATACGCCCGCCGGCGTGGAGTTCATCGCATTCGCGGGAGGCCAACACAGCGGCGACTTCAACTGCATCATGAAATACGAAGTGGCCACGCAGTTCTGCACGTTCCCGCGGATGATGCGCTACAACACCTGGTTCTTTGACCCGTATCCACTGCAGGTGTCACGGCCGGTGACGTCGCTCTGCATGGACAAGACCGGCACCGGCACCAATGCGGCCGGCGCCTGGGCAGGCAACGCGACCGTCGGCAACTGCACGGCGCAGGTGAAAGTGAGGAGTTATTGAAACCCCGCGGCACACTCCTCACCGTCGCGGCGGTCGTGTTGCTGATTGGCGGCGCGGGAGTCTGGTACTTCATGGGCGGTGACCAGGCTCCGCCGGTCCCGACTGGCACCCAGACCGAACGGCGCATCGCGATCGCGCCGAAGGTCCCGGGCGTGATGCTCGTCAATGACGCGAGAGAGACCCGGCTCGGCCCCGCCACGCCGGTATTTGTCGAGTGTGTCCTCACGAATCCGACGCCAAACGATCTGGCCATCACGCCTGCCGCGCTGCTGCCGGAAGTACGCGATGCCGCAGGCGCACTCGTGGCTGTGACCTGGGAACGGGTGGGAGAACTCCCCACGACCATTGCCGCGGGAGCCTCCATCGGTCTTCGCTGGGTGGCCACATCGCGACTTGTGCCTGGAGACTACGTGGTGGTCGCAAGCGGCGAGCAAAGTGTGGCGGCGCCAACGGTCGCGCGCGTGCTCGTAGATCCCGTGCGCCTCATCGTGTCGGACACCACGGATGCGGCGCTCGACGAAGCGGCCGCCGTCCAGCTGCTCGCATGGCGCGGACAATCCGCCGACGCGCTCGCGCGCATCGACGCCGCGCTGGTCGCGTCGCCGGACGCCCTGGTGCTGCAGTTGTGGCGCGGCGACCTGCTGCGCGAACTCGGCCGCACCGCAGAAGCGGCCGACCAGTTCACGCGACTCGCCAGGGCCATCGACGCGCGTCAACGCGCAAGAGCCGGCGCCGAGGTCGAGCTCCCCTTCTGGCTCGCCGAACGCATGGCTGGACGGTAGTTCGCTAGCCGCCTATTCTGAGATCCTGCGTCTTCTGCTCACCTGGCGCCAGTGTGATGCGCAGCGCCGACGGCACGAGTTGCGCGAGGAACGCAGGATCACTGAGTTCCGACGGCATCACGTCGGTCAGCGCGACGACGAAGTAGTCACCAGGGGGCAATGACTCAATCACCCAGCGACCGTCGGTGTCAGCGCGCGCAGAGGTGATGCGTCGTGCGAGAGGTCGCCACAGCGCCTGATCCTGCGGAAACGCCGCAATAAATAACGACGTGCCCGGCGCACCATCCGTCGTCGTGATCCGGCCGCTGAGCCTCGTCTTCTGGCGCGTCATCGTCACCACCACGTCCGTGATGTCGCTCGCGATGGCGACCGGACCATCGAGAACGTCTGTCCCGTTCACAAGCACCGACTGCGGAATCCACCCACTGGCGTTCGGCGTGACCACGTCGACGAAAAACGTCTCAGGGACAATGCCGCCGATCTCGAACGCACCGGTCTCAGCCACCTGGCCTGCTGGGACCAACGGGTTGCCCATCAGCGTGGATCCGGATGCCGCTTGCCCGATGCCGTTGGCCGCGCGCACACGCGCCGTCGCACCTTTGAGCACGCCTGGTGGAATCCCCTCCACACCTTCGAAGACGATGCGCCCGGACAGCCTGACGGCCGGCTGCGGTGTCAGCACCACGTCAATCACGTCCTGACCTGACGACTGAAAACTCGCGCGCGCCCACTGCGTCTCGGCGCCGCCTTGCCCGGCGATCTGGGCCGTGATCGAGAACACACCGGGAGGCACGCCGACGTACGTGAACGCCTTACCAGTTGGCGTCGTGCGGGTCGTGAACACCGGGGTCAGACCGACGAGGGGTTCGAGCCGCAGACCACTCGCGTTCCAGAAGATGCGCGCCGATCCGACCACCGCCGGATCACCGAGCAGGATGCCCTCCACGCGCGTCATGCGCGTCATCGACATTGTGAAGTCGAGACCCGCGCGTTCGTCACCAGCCCCAAGCCGAATGGGGACGGCGTCCTGCGGCGAAGGCGACCCGGGAAAGTAGATCGGTGCCCACGACACGCGGGCCTCGGGCGTTGCCGGCTCGCCCTTCAGCATCCGGTCCACCTGATCGGGCGTCCAGACCGCCGCATCGCCATTGCCCACGACCGGACGATTGAGAAGCGCGACGACCACGTAGTCGCCCGGCGCCAGATCGAAGATGCGATACATGCCGCGATCGTCGGTCGTGGTTCTGCCTGACGGAATCAGGTGGAGGTCCTGACCGGGCGCAGGCACGCGAAAGACAGCGACGTCCACACCGGCGGCAGGGTCGGCCGTTGGCGTGCGGATCGTGCCGGCCACGACGGCGGCCTTCGCCATCACCAGCGTGACATCGGTGCGCAGTGCCCCGGCGCCGAGTTGAATCGGCACCGCCGGACGCCCAGGCCGCGCGCCAAATCCTGCGGGCAGATGTGCCGCTTTTGTGGCACGGACGAGAAATCGGCCCGCCGGCAGCCCGGCGAATTCAAATGCGCCGTCGTCTCCACTGATGGTCGTGCGGCCAACCGGCAGGCCGTCTCCCGTCACCGTCACCAGCGCCCTGCGCACAGGCTTTGGATCGGTGCCTGCGGTGACGACCTGGCCGCGGAGCACGGCCGTGGTCTGCGCCAGCGCCACACCGTGCCCGAGCACGCTGACGATGATGCCGGCGAGCAGCACGCCCACCCGGCTCATCGCACCACCACCATGCGCAGATCGATCTGGCGCTCCTGACCCCACTCCAGCGTCACGCGTGTCGCCACGGCTGAGGCCTTCTCCAGAAAAGCCGGGTCCTGCCACGCCTGCAGGTCTGCGGACGCGACTGCGACCACGAAATAGTCGCCGGCAGGCAGGTTGTTCAGATCAAACGTCGAGACGCCGGCCAGCGGCGCCGACTTGAGACGCGTCGGCGTGAGACCGTAGCCGCGCCATTCCGCCCGCTCCACAGGAAATGCGAGCACGACCCCGTCGGTCGCGGGACCGCGCTCGTCGCTCACCGAACCGCGCAGACGGATGATCTTGTCCGTCAACGTGAGCACCAGCTCGCTGTCCGGCTTCAGCGCCGTGGCATCGAGGGGCTTCCGCGTGTAATCAACGCCGTCCACCGTGATCGATCGGAGGGTGAACCGGTCGCCGCCGCTGCCGAGCCGGATGACGTATTCGCCGGCCCTCATCCCGGTGATCACGGGTCGGTCCTGCGGCTCGTCCGGCTGCGGCCGCTCCGACCGCGGCATGCCCAGCGCCGCAAGCCCGTAGGCCGGCTCAGCCACGATGGTGGGCATGGTGGATGGGCGTGGTGTGGTCACGGTTGTCGACGTCTGCGTGGAGCCCCCTCGGGCCCCCATGGTGACGATCGGCGTTTGCTCGATGGTTGTTTTGGTCGTGCCTTCGTACTCGATGCGACCGCTCAAGGTAATCGACGGCAATAACTCCACCACAACGTTGCGAACATCGTCGTCGCCAACGCTGATCGCAGTGCGTGTCCACCAGGCGTCGGAGCGCTGACCGGTTTGCCGCACCATGTTGGCTCCTGGTGGCCCCGCCGCGAGCGTGTTCGTGTTGCTGGACATGCCGCCGGAGCGTGGACCAGGAGGGGCCGGCAACGATTCGGAAACTCCGGCCGTCGCGAGGGTGAACTCCAGCGTGGCTGACGGCGCGTCGATGAGATAGTCACCGGCGGCGATGTTCAGGAAGGCAAACGAGCCGTCGGCCCTCACGAACGACGTGGCCGCTTCTGCGCCGTTGGCAATGCCTTCCATGCCGACCGGCATCAATCGCAGGAGCAGGCCCTTGAGTGCGTCTGGCGCACCGACGGCGCGCCCAAAGATGTTGACCGCACGAACAGGGCGGAGCGCAACATCCACGCCGCCCCGCTCCTCGCCCATGCCAATCTGAATCGATGGTGAGGTGTCCACCGTCGCGGCCGTCGGATGAAATGTGAGGCCGTACGTGCGGGGCCGTCCATCGGCGGCTGGCGGAGGCGTGACGTAGTTGCCGACCACCAGGTAGTGTCCTTCCACAGCGTCGAGCACGGCATCCGTGCGCGACGGCACTGGCATCGAAAACAGCGGCGACCGCGGCGGACCTGCAGGCTGGCCAAATGTGGCTGGTGGTGCGTCGGCAGCCACACTCGCTGATGGAGACGGGACATAGATGACGTACTGGCCTGGTGCGAGCCCCGAGATCCGGTAGTCGCCACGGTCGTCGGTCTTCACGACCGGACCGGCGAGCAACTGGGGTGCACCGGCGATGGTGACGCGCGCGAGGGCGCGCACGTACACTCCGACGATCGGCTCGTTCGCTTCATCGATGACTCGGCCACTGATGGCGCCGGGCTTCCAGAGCGTCAGATTGGCGTTTGCGAAGTGTTCGGCATCCTTCAGCGTGATACGACCCGACGGCCCGAACATCACGGATTGCCCGTACGCGCCGTTGGCGTATCCCGGCCTCGAACCCTGTACCGTGTACCCCTCACCTGCCGCCAGGTCACGGAAGACAAATCGTCCACGCTCGTCGCTGACGTGGCGAGTCAGGCGCGCAAGTGGCGCGCCGGTACTGGGTGCGCGGAGTTCAACGAGGACGCCGGCCAGCGGCGCGCCGGTGACGCCGTCTTTCACAACGCCGCTGATGGCAGACGTGGTAGCGATCGTCTGTGTGGGGCCGGGTGCAGGGGCTTGCTGCCCCCACACACCCACCACACACAGCAGCGCCAGTCCGGCAGTGACCGTTTTCACCCGCATCCCGTGTGCCCCCCTTGCGCTATAAGACACCGGCCGCGGCGAAACGTCTCGGCTACAGCCCTGGGAGCGTGAAGTTCACCGTGAC
>CAZLJG010000150.1:0-7737 GCA_964559545.1 uncultured Solibacteraceae bacterium
ATCCACACTCGAGGGCCTCGGCGTGCAGCGAGTGGACCCGATCGGCCAGCGGTTTAATCCCTTGCTCCATGAAGCCGTCTCCACAGTTCCAGCTGTCACGGCCGAACAAGACGATGTGGTGGTGGGTGTGGTGCGCCCAGGCTACCTGATGGGTGACGACGTCCTGCGCGCCGCGCAGGTTGCGGTGGCCCGAGGGTCGGATTAGACTCGGCGTCTGGGGGCTCCATGGCGATATTTCGAGGCATCCGGACCGCTGGCGGCATCGGACTCCTTCTGAGCCTTGCCACGGGTTGTGGCGGATCAAATCCGACCGCGCCGCCGGCCCAGCCGGTTGTCCCGGCCGTTGCCCCTGCCGTGAGTCTGGATAAACTTGTCGCGGCGCCAGTCTCGCCAGCCAACGGCGTTGCGGTGTCCTATTCCAGCGGCTCAGTGATGTTGGTGGCCAATGTGCCCGCGCCTCCAGCTGCAACACTGATCGTCGATACGTTCGAGTTTGACGATAACGCCGAGTTCTCATCACCCACGACACGCGCGATTCCCAGGGAATCGACATCCAACTCCCTCGCCGTGGTCCTCAGTCAGCTCCACGTCGGGAAAACGACCTACTGGCGCGTGCGCTCGTCTGCTGGTGAGCTTCAGGGCCCGTATTCCGTCGTGTTCGCCTTCCGTGTGCCCGCTGAAACCATCCGCCCCCCGGTGCTGCTTGAACCGGTGAATGGGGCCATCCTGTCATCGAATCCCAGATTGACGCTGAGCAAGGTCATCCACGCGAACGAGCATTTGCGCACATGGTCGTATGACTTCGAAATCGCACGTGACGAGGCGTTTTCGTCCATCGTTGAGCTCTCGCGGGTGGGTGAGCCGAATACCTCGGTCGTTGGATTCAGGCCAAGCGCGGAACTAGCCCCCGGTCGGTACTTCTGGCGGGGCAGGACCTTCGACGACGCTGGCAATTTCAGTGAGTACACATCATCCAGAACGTTTGAGGTTCGCGACGCATTCGTTGCCTCACCTACGCTGCGATCTCCGGCCGCTGGAGCCAGCGTGCCACAATGGCCCACCTTTGAGTTGACCAACGGTGAGGTCTTTGGCACTTCCGGAGACGTGCCCAGGTACGATGTCGAGATTTCTCCGTCGGCGAGCTTTGCGACTGTGGCGGCGCAGGGATCAGCATGGGCGTCCACCAGCGGAACCACGACAGTGAATGTCCAGAGCAATTTGCCCGGGGGAACCTACTACTGGCGTGCCCGCGGAGTGAAGTTGAAGACGAATCTGTTGCCGGAGATGGCAAGTGCGTGGACGGAGCCACGGGCGGTATCGCTGTTGGGGCTGATGCTCGGTGCGCCGCAGGTGCTTGCGCCGTTTCACAATTCGACGACGACACTGCGGCCGACGCTGACAGTGGCCAACGCCTCGCGGACGGGAGGCAGCTCCGGTGCGGTGACCTATCGATTTGAACTATCGACGGATCCGCAGTTCATCCTGCCACCGGTGGCGGTGGTATCGGTTCCCGAAGGTGCGGGCAGCACGTCGTGGACCCTGCCGTTCGACGCGCCAGTGGGCACGACGCTCTATTGGCGCGTGCGCGCGTCGGATGGACCAACTGGCGCCGTGAGTCCCCTCTCCACGTCGGCGCAGTTTGTCTCTGTGGACAGTCGCACATTCCTGTACACGTTGACGCTGGGGTTTCCTGCGACGTGCGGATTCGTCCAGACGTCCGTCCCGATCTACGTGCAAACCACGGACAGGCCAGGCAGCGCCAGCATCACGCTGGTTGCGAACGACGCGTCCCCTTTCACTGTCGATACGCAAACGCTCGTGTTGAACAGCGGCGCCGGTGGAGCTGTGTCAGGCACCATCGCTGGCAGTGGCACCAGTAACGGTCGCCGTTACAGCGTCGCGGCGGCAGGGGGTAATGCACCACCCGCGACCGTTACCGGAACCGCGACGGGCGATCACTGGAGTGGCTCGATCACCGGTTGGGCCAATGAATCACTGGCTCCGGTGTCATCCAAGAGCTGCTCGTCGACATTTACCTGGTCGCTGACGCGACGGCAGTAGAGAGTCGCGCCTCAACGAAGAGATCCGTCTGTCGTCGGGTGACCGCGACGAGAGAGCCATCGGGGCAACGAAAATTGTTGTGACGCCTCGCCGTCGGTCAGCCATCCGGTCACGATGGCCATGCCGACCCCGCCAAGGACGAGGAAGAACATCATTCCGAGGACCCACACCGCCCGGAGCCCGGATCGGCTTGCTCCGACAACAGGAAGCTTCATCTCAAGCGCGACGAACGAGGCTGCGACGATCAGCAACGCCCCGACAGGAATGGCGCAGGCCTGCAGATACCGCTTCCATGAGTCGGCAGTCCAGTGCGGGCGTCGCCGGAGATAGCCCTCGCGGATGCGGAGGACGAAGTCACCCACCAGGTAGGTCAGCGCCACATACCGAAGGCCGTCGGAGTACCACCTGTCCTTGGTCACTGTTCCGATCACCATCATGATCATCGCGAACTGGACGGCGAGTGAGCGAACTGTGCTCACCGGAAGAACCCGTTCGTTGCCGCGCGCGCACCGTCGTTGGGGGCCGCAGTGAGTCCTAGCACGCGCGCCATCATTTCGTAGAGATGGATGTTCTCGATCGGCGGCACCACTTCGCCGCGTTTGAACGACGGGCCGGCGGCGATCAGCAGCCCCTGCATCGATTTGAGCGCCGTGTCATAACCGTGCGCACCGCCGAGGATGCGGCCATCCTGCGTCCAGCCCTCGACCTGCACGCGTGTGGCCAGCGTCCACCCGTCATTCACCATCGCCACAACTGGCGGGATGCGGTGGTGCTTGCGATAGTGGAGGTGCGCGGGCGTGTCCGCACGCTTGTAGGCCGTCAGCTGCGGGTGTTTGCCGCTGAGCGCGGCGACGATCGCATCGTCAGTCAGCGTGGAGCCCGGGCGTGGTGACAGGCCCATGACTGGAGAGCCATCGATGATGTCCACCTGCGACATGTCGAGATAATCGTCGAGCGTGACGATCTTGGTGTTGGACAGCTGTGACATGCCGTGGTCCGACACCACGACATAGTGCACCGTATTTTCAAGTCCGAGTCCTCGCACCCCGGCGACCAATGCCGCGATCTCCGCATCCAGCCGCGCGGCAGCCTCCAGCACTTCCTTTGATTCGGGCCCAGCGCGGTGTCCGATGGTGTCGACTTCGCTGAAGTACAGCGTGATGAACGTCGGCCGGTCAGCCTCCGGCAGGCGCAACCACGCAAGCACCTGATTCACACGGTCCCGGTGTGGAAAGTTGTCCTGATACGGCTTCCAGTGCGAAGGACGCACGCCGCCAATCTCGACTTCGCTCCCCGGCCAGAACATGGACGCCGATCGTTGTCCCTGCTTCTCTGCCGTCACCCACAGCGGTTCGCCGCCCCACCACCGCGAGTCTTTCGCTGTGGCGGAGGACATCGTGAACCGGTCCGGCCCGATCGCAGGGTCGAGCATCGTGTTCGACACGATGCCGTGATTCTCCGGATAGAGCCCGGTGACGATGGTGTAGTGATTCGGGAACGTCTTTGACGGGAACGCCGGAATCAGCCCCTCGGACCGCACACCCTCTGCGGCCATTGCGCGAAGTGTCGGTACTTCAGCTCGCGCGAGGTAGTCGTGCCGCCAGCCGTCAAGGGAGATCAGAATGACGATCGGCCGCGCCGCGGCGTCGAAACGCCCCGACGCCAGGACCAGCAGTACCAGCAGGACCGCGAGCCGAAGGCTACTCGCCCGGTTCTTCCAGATACGTGTACCCGTGGAGTCCGTCTTCATAGAAGCGAAGGAGCCGACCTGATTCCTCATAGTTGAGCCGATTCTCGCGCACGGCCACTTCAACCGATTGACGAAGTTTTCTCAACAGTGTGTCGGCGTCGAATTCCACGTAGTCGAGCACCTCACGGACGGTGTCGCCCTTGATGACCGACTCGAGCACCACGTTGCCGCCGGGATCGAGGCTCACATGCACGGCGTGCGTGTCGCCAAACAGGTTGTGGAGGTCGCCAAGAATTTCCTGATAGGCGCCCACGAGGAACACGCCGAGGTAATACGGCTCCCCGGTGAATGTGTGCAGGGCGAGGGTCTTGCGCACGTCGCGACGATCGATGAACTGATCGATCTTGCCGTCGGAGTCACAGGTGATGTCGCCCAGGATCGCCTGTCGCGTCGGCGCTTCATTCAGCCGGTGAATGGGCATCACCGGGAACAGCTGCTTGATGGCCCACGAGTCGGGAATCGACTGGAACAGCGAGAAATTGCAGAAGTATGTGTCGGCGAGCGACTCGTCGAGCGTCTGCAAGTCCTCCGGCACATCATCCATCGTCTGCACGAGCTTCCGCAGCTTGCTGCAGATGGCCCAATACAGTGTTTCCGCCTGGCATCGCTGCGCGAGCGGCAGATACCCGCCGTTGAACAGGTTGAGCGCCATGTCGAGCGCCTGCTGTGCGTCGTGGTAACTCTCGAGCGCGTTGCGCGCCGTCAGGTTCTGGTAGGTCTCCTTCAGGTCGATCAGCGGCTGTTCGAGTTGTTCGCCATTCGTCCCGTTCCCATTGGCCGGGATTTCGTCGTCGCCAAATCCCGAGACGCCGAGAATGTTGAACACGAGCATGCTGTGGTACGCGACCACCGCGCGGCCACTCTCGGAAATGATCGTCGGGTGTTTGACGCCCGCGTCATCACACACCGTCTGGATGTGATACACGACGTCGTTCGCGTATTCCTGCAGCGTGTAGTTCACGCTCGATTCGAAGTTGGTCTGTGATCCGTCATAGTCCACGCCGAGGCCGCCGCCGACGTCCATGAACTCCAGACCGGCGCCGTCCTTCACGAGTTCCGCATAAATGCGCGCGGCTTCGTTGAGCGCGCCCTTGACGATGCGGATGTTGGGGATCTGGCTGCCGAGATGGAAGTGGAGGAGCTTGAAGCAGTCCTCCATGCCATGGGCCTTCAGTTCTTCGAGACCCTTGCGGACCTCCGCCACCGTGAGACCGAACTTCGAGCGGTAGCCGCCCGAGGACTGCCACCGGCCACCGCCACGCGCGGCGAGTTTGACGCGGAAGCCGATCTGCGGACGGACGCCGACCTTCTTGGCGTATTCGAGCACCAGGCCAAGTTCCGTGTACTTCTCAACGACCGGGATGATCTTGCGGCCCATCTTGAGGGCGAGCATCGCCATCTCGATGAACTCGGCATCCTTGAAGCCGTTGCAGATGATCGGCGTGTCGTTGGTGGTCATCGCCACAACAGCCAGCAGTTCCGGCTTGGAGCCGGCTTCGAGACCGAAGCCATACTCGCGACCGAAGTCGAGGACTTCTTCGACGACCTGGCGCTGCTGGTTGACCTTGATCGGGTACACGCAGATGTACTTGCCGGTGTACTGATGCTGGTTGATGGCACCCTGGAACGCGCTGTGGATGTCGCCGAGTCTGTGGCGCAGGATGTCGCGGAAGCGAATCAGAATCGGCAAACCGATCCCGCGCAACTGCAGATGATCCACCAGTTGCTTCAGGTCAATCGATCGACCCGGCTCCTTGGTGGCATGGGCGAGCACGTGTCCGTTCGGCCCGACTGAAAAATATCCCTGACCCCACCGATCGACCTCATAAAGCTCTGCAGCATCGGTCACGGTCCACGGGTCGCCTTGTTGCCAGGTCCGCTGTGCGCGGCTCGTCGTACTCACGTTCGCATAATAACGGCTTTTTTCGTCCGGATCGGGACAAAAGTCCACTCCTTGGCGTTGACACCCACCATGCGGCCTTCCCATAGTGAACCTGTGCCACGCCGTTCGCGCGCCGTCCTCTTTGTCCTGCTCGGCGCGCTGGTCGCCGCCGCGTTCTCCACCACGCTCGCGTTTGTCGCGACGCGCATCTCCGGCCGACCCCAGCCGCTCGAGGCACTCTCGATGCTCAACCTGGCGTTCTGGTTCGGCTGGGCGCTCCTCGCGCTGCCGCTGGTCGCACTGGTCCGGTACTGGCGCATCGACCGTCGCCCCCGCATCGCCGTGCCCATCCATGTCACCGCCGTGGTTGTCGCGTCGTCGTTACACATCGCCCTGCTGACGACCGCGCAGACCCTGGTGTGGTGGATTTCGCCCGCGATGCGCTACGACGGGATGGAGTTCCCGGAGTGGGGGGAGCAGTGGCTTCGTACGTTCCCGCTCCAACTGGCCCAGCTGCTCGACTGGGAGCTCTTTGCCGGTGTTGGCGTCATCGCCGTCGCGCACGCGTACTTCTATTACGCCGAGTCGCGGGAGCGCGGCCTGCGCCAGGCCAATCTCGAGACCCGGCTGATGGAGGCGCAGTTGCAGACGCTCCAGCGCCAACTGCACCCCCACTTCCTGTTCAACACGCTCAACGCGATCTCCACGCTCATGCACCGCGACGTGCAGGCCGCCGACCGCACGCTGGTGCAGCTCAGCGGTCTGCTCCGGGTCACCCTCGACTCGATCGCCAGACCACAAATCCTCCTGAGCGAGGAGATCGATTTCCTCGACAAATTTGTGCAGATCGAACAAACACGCCTGGGAGATCGTCTGTCCGTGACGTTCGACGTCGATGCCGATACGCTCGACGCCCAGGTGCCGGCGCTGATTCTTCAGCCGCTCGTTGAGAACGCGATCAAGTACGGCGTCGCGCCTCACAGTCACGCCGGCCACGTGTCCGTGACCGGACATCGTGAGGGCGACATGCTCGTGCTGGCGGTGACCGACGACGGACCTGGGCCCTCGGAGCCGGCATTGGCCGCGTTGTCCACCGGGATCGGGTTGTCGAACACGCGGGCGCGGTTGTCGCACCAGTACGGCGCGCGACACCGCTTTGAGTTCAAGCGCCATCAGGGCCACTTCTCGGTCGTGGTGGCGTTCCCCTTCCGGACAGTGGCGGCCCCAGCCACAACCGGAGCTTCGTAGGAGACGTCTGAATGGCCATGCCTGCACGCAAGATCCGGACGCTGATTGTTGACGATGAACCGTTGGCGCGCGAGCGGGTGCGCTCAATGGCCGTGGAGGAGCCGGACCTTGAAGTGATCGGCGAGGCCCGGGACGGCCACGAAGCCGTGGACGCCATCCTCAGTCAGGCGCCCGACCTCGTGTTCCTCGACGTGCAGATGCCGAAACTCGACGGCTTCGAAGTCATCAACTCCGTCGGTGCCGATCGGATGCCTCCGGTGGTGTTTGTCACCGCGTTTGATCAGCATGCGTTGCGAGCCTTCGAAGTGCAGGCGCTCGACTACCTGCTGAAGCCGTTTGATCGCGATCGTTTCCAGAGCGCCCTGTCGCGCGTGCGACATCAGATCGACAGCGAAGAAAGCGGGGCGCTCGGCAAGAAGTTGCTGGCGCTCGTGCGCGACATGAACACCGATGCCCCACCTGAAGCGGTGCCGGCCGTCCACATGGACAAAAAGAGCGACCGGATGGTCGTGAAATCCGGTGGCCGGTTGTTCTTCCTCCGGGCTGATGAAATTGACTGGGTGGAAGCCGCCGGCAACTATGTGCGGCTGCACGTCGGCGCCGAATCACACCTGCTGCGCGAGACGATGAACTCCATCGAAACGCGCCTGCACCCGGACACCTTCTTCCGGATTCACCGATCGCGCATCGTCAACATCGAACGCATCAAGGAACTGCAGCCGTGGTTCAACGGTGAGTACGTGGTGATTCTGCGGAACGGCACGAAGTTGACCCTGAGCCGCGGCTACAGGGAGAA
>CAZLJG010000151.1:0-7701 GCA_964559545.1 uncultured Solibacteraceae bacterium
GTGGCTACAAGGTCGCCATTCTTGCCAGGAAATCCCCGTTCCTGCATCTGACCGGCAACGACCTTAGCTACAACTGGAAGCAGCGACTGTGGTCCGGCATCGAGAAGGAGAGCCTGGTCGACTGGATGTCGTACCACAACAACGAGAAGGACGAGTGGCTGCGTTTTGGCGCCGCCATCTACCTGTCGGAGTGTGATGACGCAGAGATCGATCACAACCGCGCGATCCAGGGCCAGAACGGTTTGATGATCACCCGGTCTGCGCGGCTGAACATCTGGAACAACACGTTCGCCTGGTTGTCATCGGTGGGCCTCGGGATGTATCGCACCACCAACAGCCTCGTCGCCCACAACAAACTCGACTACGCGGTGCGCGGATACAGCCACGGGTTCTATTTCCGTGGGCAGGATTCGACGGGCATCCTCATGTACGAACAGTCGAGTGGTAACACGTTCCATCACAACTCCGCCACACACGGGGGCGACGGGCTGTTCCTGTGGGCCGGGCAGTCCACGATGGATACCGGGCAGGGCGGCGCCAACGACAACCACTTTGAGCAGAACGACTTCAGTCATGCGGTGGCGAACGGCATCGAGGCGACCTTCAGCCGGAACAGCTTTGTCCTGAACCGGATCGATGACTGCTGGCACGGTGTGTGGGGTGGCTACAGCTTCGACAGTATCTTCGCGGGAAACAGCTTCACTGGAAACGATGAGGCCATCGCGATTGAGCACGGCCAGAACATCAGCATCGTGGCCAATACATTCAAGAACAACAAAGTGGGCATCCGCCTCTGGGCGAATGCGACGCAGGATCCAAACTGGGGGTATCCCAAGACCCGCGACACCCGCAGTCGGGATATCAGCATCCGTGAGAACGGATTCGACGGCGGCGACGTGGCGATCGATGTGTTGCGCACCGTTAACCTGCGGGTGCGCGGCAACAGCTTCGCGGGATATGCCACCGTGCTTAAGCTCGGACCCGACATGACGAGCCTCGACATGGGTGACCGGGAAGGCCGCTACATCGTGTCCCCGCAACATACGCCGCTGCCGACCGGCATGGACGCGATGATCCCCGACGGCACCCCGCGCGGCCGGTCGACGATCATCGTGGACGAGTGGGGCCCCTACGACTACAAGTCGCCGAAGGTCTGGCCTGTGGGGAAGGCCACAGACCGGCCCTTGAAGTTGCGCGTGCTGGGGCCGGCTGGCTCGTGGAAGCTGGTGTCAGCGCGCGGGGGACGGTCGAACGTGCAGTCGGGCACCATCGGTCAGGAAATCCTGGTCACCGTCGACCGCGGCAACACCGACCTGCGGCTTGAGTTCGAGTACTCGGGCGGAGAAGTGATTGACCCGCGCGGACGGCGCACGGCGGCGGGGCAACCCCACAGGTTCGTTTACGAACTCTTCGAACCGGCCGTCTCCTGGAACACCCGCTGGTGGACGTGGGAGGACGCTGCCGATCCGCGGAAGACGCCACAGGCCTTTGTGGCCCGACTGACCGAGGCACCGACGATGACCCAGGCCGTCCCGCGGTTCGATCTGATCAGCGGTCGCACGATGGTGCCCGGGTTGCCGAACGACAGGCTGGCCATGCGCGCCGAAGGCACAGTCACGCTGCCTGCCGGCGGTGCCGACCTGGTGACCATTACCGACGATGGGATACGGGTGTGGGTGGATGATCGGCTGGTGCTTGAACGCTGGGACATCCACGGGTCCACCATCGACCGGATTCCACTGACCGCCGGCCGTCACCGCATCCGGCTGGAGTACTTCGAGGCCACAGGCTGGGCGGAACTCAAGGTATTCTTCCGAAGGCGCACACCATGATTGAAATGTTCACGTCTCCGGAACTGCTGATTGCCCTGCTGACACTGACGGTCCTTGAGATCGTCCTTGGGGTCGACAACGTCATCTTTATTTCGATCCTCTCGGCGAAGCTGCCGAAGGATCAGCAGCAGCGCGCGCGGCGCGTCGGCCTCATGGGCGCGATGTTGATGCGCATCGGGTTGCTCTTCTCCCTGTCGTGGATGGCGCGGCTGGTGGATCCTCTCTTCTCCATCGGGCAGTTTGCTTTCTCCGGCCGTGACCTGATCCTGCTGGGCGGCGGTCTCTTCCTGCTCGCCAAGGCGACCTACGAAATCCACGACAAGCTCGAAGGGGAGGAAGGCCACGCGTCCGGCAAAGTCGCCGCGACTTTTGCCAGCGTCATCACCCAGGTGATGATCCTCGACATCGTCTTCTCCCTCGATTCGGTCATCACCGCGATCGGGATGGCCGACCATCTCGGCGTGATGGTCACGGCTGTGATCCTGGCCGTGCTCGTGATGTTGCTGTCGGCCGACGCCATCAGCAAGTTCGTCGAAGACCATCCCACGGTCAAGATCCTCGCCTTGTCGTTCCTGATCCTGATCGGCTTCTCGCTGGTGGCCGAAGGGCTCGGGCAGCACATCGGCAAGGGCTACATCTACTTCGCGATGGGCTTCTCGGTGGCCGTCGAGATGATCAACATCCGCATCCGCTCCCGCAAGAAGGTGGAGCCGGTCGAGTTGCGGCACAAATATACCGAGTAGTACGCAGGGCCGCCCTTCAGGGCGGCCAGTGTTTCCTGGAGGTCTGAACGTGTTGAAGAAGATCGTGTGTGTGATCGGCGCCGTGGCCGCGCTGATGGTGATGCCTGCGGCGCAGTCGGCGCCGGTGGATCCGACGGCGTGGACGGTGGATACAAATCATTCTGCGGCGAACTTCGCCGTGAAACACCTGCTGGTGTCCACGGTGCGCGGCACCCTGGGCCCCATCAAAGGCTCGATTTGGTACGACGGCAAGAACATCTCGACGGCCCGCGCTGAGGTCACAATTGACGTCGCGGGTATCGACACCGGCAACGAAGGCCGGGACAATCACCTGCGCACGCCGGACTTTTTCGATGTGCCCAATCATCCGACGATCACGTTCAAGTCAAAGCGCGCGGTGCCCGGCACCGGCGGCGCGTTCAAACTCATCGGTGACCTCACGATGCGCGGCGTGACCAAAGAAGTCACGCTTGATGTCGAGGCGCCATCACCGGTCGTGACCCGGCCCGGCCGCAACGGCGGCCCCCCGTCCTACGTGACCGGCGCCACCGCCACGACGACACTCAACCGATTCGATTTTGGGTTGCAGTGGAACAGCCTGATTGAAGCGGGTGGCGGCGCGGTCGTGGGCGCTGATGTCAAAGTCACCATCGATCTGGAACTGACCAGGCGCTAGATCCCGTGGGTCGATATCGATTCGGTGAGTTCACCCTGTCCCCCAAGCGCCGGATGCTCCTGCGCCTGGGGGACGAGGTGCCCCTCATCCCACGGTACTTCGACCTTCTGTTGCTCCTCATCGAGCGCCGTCACGAGGCGGTGCACCGTCGCGAAATCTTTGATCGCGTCTGGAAGGACGAAACGGTTTCGGATAGTGCGCTGAGCCAGGCCATCCGCACCATCCGTCGCACACTCGGCGACGACTCCAAGGAACCCCGCTTCATCCGCACGGTCTCGCGGCATGGCTACCGCTTCGTCCTGGCGGACGTCATCGAGGAAGACGACGATGATTCGCCGGTGTCGCGCGTGGCGGTCCCGATCGCGCTGCCGGTGGCGCCGGCGTCCGACCGGCACTGGTGGGACGCCGCGCGCGGCGGCGCGCTGGCAGGTATGGCTGCCGGTGGCCTCGGCGGGCTGATTCTCTCGGCCGCACCAGGCAGCGCAGCGCCACTGGCGATCGCTCCGGTCCTCGCGGTGATTGGCGGCGCGTGTGGGGCCATCGGCGGCATCGGGGTCGGGGCCGGCGTATCCATCGCCGAGGCGCGTGGTCAGTCGGAGCGTCCAGCCACACTCATCGCTGCGGCTGCGCTCGGCGGCGGCGTCGTGGGCGTGGTCGTCCAGTGGCTGGCGCGCTGGAGTCTCGCGTCGCTGCTGGGACTGGAGGTGGCGGTCGGAGGCGGACTGGAGGGCGTCGCCATCGGGGCCGCGGCCGGCGTGGGGTACGTCCTCGCGGCCCGGTCGTCGTCACTGCGTCGCCAGGTGCTCGTGACCGCGGTCTTGTGTGGTCTCGCGGGCGTCGCGCTGACCCTTGGCGGTCGTCCACTGGTCGGCGGCACCATCCACGTTATCGCGATGGCGACCGATGGGTCCCGCGCGACGCTGGAACCGCTGGGACGTCTCATCGGCGAGCCTGACTTCGGCCCCGTGACGCGAGTGCTCATCGCGTTCGGAGAAGGGGCCACATTCGGTCTCGGCGTGGCGTTCGGACTGCTGCGCCGGCGCGAATAACGCGGGTTTCCCGCCCATTCATCGCAATCTCACCCAACGCTCATGGCCGGGTCATGCATGTGCCGGGCCTTCTGTCGTCTCCTATGCACATGCACTCACACGCTTCCACTGCCCAACTGCGCGACCTTGCCAGTCATATTCTTGGGGACGTGTCCGACCTCTGCACACAGACGGCGTTTCATCGACACCGCGAGGCGGTGCGGTCCCGGCTGCTCCGGTCGGACTATGAGCGCGCCGGGCCGGGCAGCATCACGTGGACGGTCAACCGAGAAATGATCGTCGTCGCCGGCTGGGGCCGGGCGATTCTTCTGCAGTTGGCCCACCCATCCGTGGCTGCCGGGGTGCATGGTCACAGCACGTTTCGCGGAAGCCTGCGGTCCAGCGTTCGCCGCCTCCAATCCACGGTGGGGGCGATGCGCTCGCTGACCTTCGGCGACACCGAAGCCATGATCTCTGCGGCGGCCGGCATCAACGCCATTCACGATCGGGTGCGGGGCTCTTCCTATTCAGCGCACGATCCCGACCTGCAACGGTGGGTGCATGCGACGTTGATCGACTCCATCCTGCTCGCCTACACCGAGCTCGTCGGACCGTTGAGCCTGCGCGAGCGGGATCAGTACTGCGCCGAGGCCGCGATCATGGAACCCCTGTTGGGGATGCCCGCGGGGTGGTTGCCCAGGACGTCCGCGCAACTCGATGCGTACATGCGCGAGATGCACGCGGGCGAGGCGCTCGCGGTCACCGACACCAGCCGCGCGCTGGCCCGAGCCGTCCTGTATCCACCCACGTGGCACGTGGCATGGCCGGCGTTTCGCGCGATGCAGTTGTTCACGATCGGATCCCTGCCACCGGCCATTCGCGAGGCCTACGGGTTCGAGTGGTCCGCGCGTGAGGCACGCGCAATGGCACGCTGGACGATGGGGCTCCGCGCAGTGAGGCGGGGACTGCCGGCCGTCCTGCGGGAATGGTCGGGGGCCCGACGATGACCGCCAAAAAACTCAACACGTGGTTGGCCGTGATCGTGACCGGCATCGGCCTGTTGATTCTGGCCGTGGCCGGGAGGTTCGTCTATGTCTCGAACACCGCGGTGCCGCTGCACACCACGTCGAACGATGTGCCGACATCCTCTGTGGGCACGCCGCCAGCGGAATGGGCATCGGCGGTCGAACAGGCGAGACAGGTCGTGCTCGCCGGCATCGTCGAGCAGAACCTGCCCGGCGTGTCGGTGGCCGTGGGCGTGCGTGGTGATCTCGTCTGGGCGGAAGGCTACGGATGGGCGGATCTTGAGCAGCGCGTGCCTGTGAAGCCGGATACACGCTTCCGGATCGGCACAGCCTCTGTGGCACTGACCGCAGCGGGAGTGGGAGTGCTCCTTGAGCAGAACCGGCTGAGCCTCGATGAAAACATCCGGACGTACGTGCCGGAGTTTCCGGCAAAGCCCTGGCCGGTCACACTGCGCCAGCTGATGGCGCACACGGCCGGGATCCGAAATGACGGCGGTGATGAAGGGCCGCTGTACGGCCGCCGGTGCGTGCGACCGGTGGAAGCGCTGGACGCGTTTGCTGATCGCGACCTGTTGTTCGAGCCAGGGACGCAAACCCGGTATTCGAGTTTTGGGTGGATCCTCGTGAGCGCGGCGGTGGAAGCCGCCGCCGGTGAGCCCTTTTTGTCGTTCATGCGGCAGCGGGTCTTTGAGCCGCTCGGCATGGACGACACCAGAGCCGACTCGGCGAGTGAGCCTGTCGCCAACCTGGCCACGTCGTATTTCCCGAGATTTGCGGCGGACCCGAAGTACGGGCCGGACGTGATGCGCACCGTTGAGTACTCGTGTTACTCGGGCGCCAGCGTGTTTGTGTCCACACCCTCGGACCTCGTCCGCTTCGGGATGGTGGTGCCTACCGCGCGTCATCAGGGCACGATACTGGGCGGCCCGGTGGCGACGCTTGTCACGCTCCCGGAGCACGGCGTCGTCGTCGCGGTGGTGTCGAACACGGCGTACGCAGATACCGACACACTGGCGGACCGGATCGCGCAGGCGTTTGTGATGCGGTGAACCGAAATCCCGGCGGTGCGTATTATGTTGACAATGTCATCTTTAATCGCACGACGGGGGCGCCACGATGGGTAAGGACGGGCTGGGGGAGTTCGAACTGCTGGTCCTGCTCGCCTGTCTGCGACTGGGGCCGGACAAAGCCTATGCCGTGGCCATCGTTGACGAGGTCAGGGAGCGAACCGGTCGCGAGGCGCATCGTGCCGCCGTGTATGTGACATTGCAGCGGCTCGAAGAAAAGGGACTGATCTCGACGCGCCTCGGTGACTCGTCGCCGGAACGGGGCGGCAAGGCCCGCAGATTGGTGACCCTGCAGCCCGCTGGACGGGCCGCGGTGCGCGACTCGCGCCAGGCCTTTCAAAACATGTGGATCGGACTCGGCCGCCAGCTGGAGGAACAATGAGAGCTCCGCGCCTCGGCCGTCTCCTTATCCGCCTCGCGGCTCCTCGTGCGCACCGCGAGGAAGCGCTTGGGGATTTTGAAGAAGCGCACAGGACCTGGGCCGGTTCCATGCTCGACGCGGTGGTGCTCTCGGGCGGATTTGTGGTCCAGCGTGTCTTTCATGTCGGATCGTTGGCGGACATTCGCCTCGGGTTCCGCATCCTCCGTCGTCAGCCGTTTGCATCCGCGACAGCCATCGTCGCGCTCACCGTTGGCATTGGTCTCGCCAACGTGGGGTTCGCCACGACAGAGGCGCTGCTGTTCGGCCAGTTGCCGTTTGAAGGGGGCGACCGGTTCGTGCGCATTGCGCCCACCATGCAGCACGACGGCACGCCTGCCCGACTTCCAGCTGACGCCTATGCTCGCCTCGCCGGTGTGCCCGCACTGGCGCACCTGGGAGCGGCGACCGGCGGTCGCCGGAGTGTCATGTTTCCCGGAGGCGTTCCGGAGGTTCTCACCGTCTCGCGTCTCACGCCATCGTCGCTTCCTTATGTCGCCGCGCGGCCCATTGCTGGACGGCTGATCAACCCGACCGATGCGGCACTCGGCGCCGCGCCTGTCGCCATGATCTCGGAGCGCCTCGCGCAGCGGACGCCTCTCACCACCGGCGGCACGGTGCAGATTGATGAACGCGACTACACGGTTGTGGGCATCATGCCATCCGGCTTTGCGTTTCCGAACGCGCCTGATGTGTGGTTGCCTCTCGACGAAGGATTTCTCCGCGGACTCGGGGAGCCGGATGACGGCGCCCTGCTGTTCGGCGTGCGTGCTCCAGGCAACACACTCGATCAGCTGTCGGTGCAGTTGAACGCGGCAGTCACACCGACCGTGGCGACAGACCGTCAGGTCATCGTCGATGTCAGGGGCTTCACCGACCTTGGCGACATGGCGCCGATGCTCACGACGGCGA
>CAZLJG010000152.1:0-7678 GCA_964559545.1 uncultured Solibacteraceae bacterium
AACGCGGCGGTGATCGAAGGCGCGCAGGGTACACGGTTCTTCCCGCATCCCGAGACCGGCGTATTCACCGGCTCGGTGGAACCCATCGACATCGTGATGAAGGTGGAGACGCACAATCATCCGACCGCCATCTCTCCGTTTCCTGGTGCCTCCACCGGATCAGGCGGCGAGATTCGTGATGAGGGGGCCACCGGCCGGGGGGCCAAACCCAAGGCTGGCCTGGCGGGATTTTCGGTCTCGCATCTTCGCATCCCGGGCTTCGAGCAGCCGTGGGAAGCCACGATCGGCAAGCCGGATCGCATCGCGTCCGCCCTCGACATCATGATCGAAGGCCCAATTGGCGCGGCCGCGTTCAACAACGAGTTCGGACGCCCGAACATCGCCGGGTACTTCCGGACGTTTGAACAGCACGCAGCCGGTGATGCACCAACGCGCACACGTGGGTATCACAAGCCGATCATGATTGCCGGCGGGATGGGCAACATCCGCCGCACGCATGTCGAAAAACGCGATGTGCCTCCGGGGTCGAAGATTGTCGTACTGGGTGGCCCGGCGATGCTTATCGGTCTCGGCGGCGGAGCCGCATCATCGCTGAGCAGTGGTGCGAGTCACGCGGACCTGGACTTTGCGTCCGTCCAACGCGGCAATCCCGAGATGCAGCGGCGCGCGCAGGAAGTGATTGACGCCTGTTGGGCGCTCGGTGCACAGAATCCGATCGTGTTGATTCACGATGTCGGGGCCGGTGGGTTGTCCAATGCGATTCCTGAAGCCGTGGCGCACAGCCATCGCGGTGCCACGATCAACCTGCGCGACATCCAGAGCGCGGAATCCGGCATGTCGCCGATGGAGCTCTGGTGCAACGAGTCACAGGAGCGCTACGTGCTCGTCGTTGATGCCGACGCCGTCGAGCAGTTCGCAGCGATCGCCGCGCGCGAGCGGTGCCCGTTTGCCGTGGTCGGCACCATCAATGATTCAGGCCAGCTCACGGTGGTCGATTCGCAGTTCAGCAACGCGCCGGTGGACATGCCCATTGACGTGCTGCTGGGTAAACCACCGCGCATGGAGCGAAATGTGCACACCATCGCGCCGCGCCGGGACGCGTTTGACGTGGGTGCAATAGACCTTCGCGACGCCGTGCACCGCGTGCTGCGGTTCCCGACAGTGGCTGACAAGACGTTCCTGATCAGCATCGGCGATCGATCAGTCGGCGGTCTCATCTCCCGCGACCAGTTCGTCGGTCCGTGGCAGGTGCCCGTGGCCGATGTCGGTGTCACCGTGTCTGATTTCCACGGCCACACCGGCGAAGCGATGGCGATGGGCGAGCGGACCCCGGTGGCCGTGCTCGATTCGCCCGCTGCGGCCCGCCTCGCGGTGGCCGAAGCCGTGACAAACATCCTGGCAGCCGACGTGGACTCGCTGAAGTCGATTCGGCTCTCGGCCAACTGGATGGCGGCCGCAGGCGAGCCTGGTGAAGACGCCGCACTGTACGCCGCCGTCAAGGCCGTCGGCGAAGAACTCTGCCCGGCGCTAGGGATCGCCATTCCCGTCGGCAAGGACTCGTTGTCCATGCAGACGTCGTGGACCGACGACGGCGAAGCGAAACGTGTGGTCGCGCCCGTGTCCCTAATCGTGTCGGCTTTTGCGCCCGTCACTGATGTGCGCCGAACGCTGACGCCGCAACTGCGGACAGATCTCGGCGACACGGTGCTGTGGCTCCTCGATCTCGGTCAAGGTCGCCATCGTCTGGGTGCGTCCGTCCTTGCACAGGTTTACGGCGCGATGGGCGAGGCGCCGCCTGACCTTGACGACCCACAGGTCCTGGTCAGAGCCGCGGCAGCGCTGCGTGAACTGCGCGAGCGGAATCTGGTGCTCGCGTATCACGATCGGTCCGACGGCGGTCTCCTGGCGACACTGGTGGAGATGGCGTTTGCCGGACGTACCGGCCTCGCGGTCGATCTGCCCGCGTCTGCTTCACCCGTCGCTGCGCAGCTCTGCGCCGAAGAACTTGGCGTCGTCATTCAGGCGCGCGCGGCCGATGAGGCGGCAGTGCACGCCATTGTCGCGGGCCACGGTCTCGCACAGTGGTTGGTGCCGGTTGCGCGGCTTAGCAGCGACATGCGCGTCACCATCCGGCGCGAGGGCGTGGAGCACTTTAGTGAAGGGCTCATGGATCTGCGTCGCGTCTGGTCTGAAGTCTCCTGGCAGATGCGGCGGCTGCGCGACGAGCCCGTGTGCGCGGATGAGGAGCTGGCTGCGCAGACCGCGTTGCAGGACCCCGGTCTCTCGGTGTCGCTGACGTTTGACGCGAATGATGACATCGCCGCGCCCTACATCGCGCGCGGTGTGCGTCCTCCGATTGCGATTCTGCGTGAGCAGGGTGTCAACAGTCAGGTCGAGATCGCAGCGGCATTCGCATTTGCCGGTTTCGACTGTCATGACGTGCACATGACCGACCTGCTCAGCGGCCGCCGATCGCTGCAGGAGTTCAAGGGCCTCGTCGTGTGTGGCGGCTTCTCCTATGGCGACGTGCTCGGCGCCGGTGAGGGGTGGGCCAAGTCGGTGCTCTTTCACGAGGCCGTGCGCGCCGACTTCATCAGGTTCTTTGATCGACCCGAGACGTTCACTTTGGGCGTGTGTAACGGCTGTCAAATGCTGGCGGCCCTCCAGAGCATCATTCCCGGCACTGACCTCTGGCCGCGCTTCGTGCGCAATCGCGTGGAGCAGTTCGAGGGGCGATACAGCATGGTCGAAATCCTGCCGTCGCCCTCGGTCTTGCTGCAGGGCATGGCGGGTTCCCGTCTGCCGATCGTCGTGTCACACGGCGAAGGCCGCGCGGCGTTTTCGAGCGACGCGGTCGCAGCTCGTTGCGCCGCCGAGGGCCTGATTGGCTACCGCTACGTGACCAACGACGGGGCCGTGGCGACCACGTATCCCGCGAATCCCAACGGCTCGCCGCTCGGCATCGCCGCGTTGTCGAACGCCGACGGCCGGGTGACGATCACCATGCCGCACCCTGACCGGTGTTACCGCACCGTCACCAACTCCTGGTGGCCCGACGATGCCGGGGAGTGGAGCGGCTGGATGCGCGTCTTCCGCAACGCGCGTGCGTTTGTGGACTGACTATCGTCCAATCGCCACCCACATCGACACCAGACGCCACACGTCACCGATCGACACGGTGGAACTCGGATCCGCATGCGACACGGCCGGCGTCAGCAGGGATGAGACCTGCGCGTTCCCCTCAGCCTTCAAGTGCGCAGCGAGGCTGGTCGTCTCCGTCTGCGGGATGACGTTGTCCACCGCGCCGTGAATCAGGAACACGGGAGCGCGCGGGATCGGAGAGCGTTCGGGTGACAGTGCAGGGTCGCCGCCAACCGCTTCAGCGAAGGGACGGAGCATTGGGCCGAGACGCGAGCCGTCCCTGGTATTCACGTCGCGCATGATGGCGCGTGCAGGCTCCGGCAGCGATTCGCCCGCGAGCCGCGCCGCTTCAAACAACTGTGCGGCCTGAGGGTCGTCTCGCCCGCTGGCCATCGACGCTACAAGAAAGGCGCGAATCCCCGCGTCGAGTGGCGCGACCTGCTCGGCCGGCACCAATTGTGGCAACGCCGCGAGCAGCAGGATGGCGACGCCGTAGTCGTGCGCGGGCTGCGCCGTGCCATCAGGCAGTCGCCCCGTGCAGAGATACTCGATCACGCGCGGCAAGTCGCCATGGCCGCCAAACGACACCACACGGTCGATGCGGTCGGCGATCGCCGCACGGCCAGCGGCCACCATCGTCAAGCCGCCGCCAAAGCTGATGCCCGCAAGGCTGACGGTGCCCTGCGGCGTGAGCGTCGCGTCCGCGAGCAGCCACTGTGTCGCGTCTTCGATCTGATCAGTGGACCGGCCGACGACACGGAATTCGCGCAGGTCCGGCAGCGGCAGGCTCAACACTGTGTAGCCGGCGCCGGCGAGCCGGGTTGTCAGACGCGCGAGTCGCGGTTCCTCGACCCCTCCACCATGGACGCCTGGAACCACGATCCACGTGTGTGTGCTTCCGCCGTCCGGCACGTAGAGACGCGCCGGCACCGACCCATGCCGGGTGGGGATGTCCACATCACGCGTGACCACCTCCGCCACCGACACCGGCAACCACCGCCGCACCGACACCTCGCGGCCCGACAAATCAATCACGAGTGCCACGGCGCGCACGTACGGCGCCGCCAGCCAAACGCCGACCCCAATGACCACAGCAGCAATGACGGCGCGGCGCATGTGCACGATAATAGTCGGTGTGTTGATTGCGATTGATGGACCCGCTGGAGCGGGGAAGGGAACCGTGGCGCGCACGATCGCGGGCGCCCTGCAGTTCCGGCATGTGGATACGGGTGCGATGTACCGCGCAGTGGCGTGGCTCGCGCGCCATCGGGGCGTGGATCTCACAGACAGCGCGGCCGTGGTCGGCGTGGCGCGAGACGCGTCGTTTGAACTGTCAACCCAGGTGATTGTTGATGGCCACGACGTGACCGGCGAGATTCGGACGCCCGAGATGGATGCCGCGGCGGCCATCGTGGCGCGTCACGGCGACGTGCGCCAGATGCTTGTGCAGCGTCAACGAGAGATGGGCCGCGCGGGCCGCGTGGTCATGGAAGGCCGCGACATCGGAACCGTCGTGTTCCCCGATGCTCCAGTGAAGATCTATCTGGACGCCACGCCCGAAGAACGTGCCCGTCGCCGCGCGCTTGACCCCGCGCACGCCGCGAGCAAACAGGGCGCGTCACCCGACCAGGTCGGCCAGATCGCCCAGGCCCTCGCGGCCCGCGATCAGTCCGACCGCACCCGGGCCGTCTCCCCGCTCACCAAGGCTGACGATGCGGTGTACATCGACACGACGGGCGTACCGATCGACGAGGTCGTCGAGACGGTGCTCGATGTGGTTCGCCGTCGTGGAGCCGACGGGCTTTAGCCCGTCGGTTACAGCCGGGCTGAAGCCCGGCTGCTCCGATCAAATTTCTTCCTCGTCCTTCGACGCCGGGTCGAGTTCCCACCGGTGCGCGTCGCGTTCGGCGATTTCGTCGCCGCCCATGAGTTCCTCGTCATCGTCGTACTCGACGCCGAGCGCTTTGCCGATGTCGTCGACGCGATCCTGGTCGGGTGTCATGTTGTCGCCGCCGGGCGCTTCGTCACCCAGCGCGTAGGCGTCCTGCCACTTGGCGTCGACATCGCCCGCCGTCAGTTCCGGACTGGCGGCCGTGTGGTCACGGAGTTCCGAGCGGAGTTCGTCGTGACCGGCGCGCGCGGAACTCAGTAACCGGGCGTCTGCGCCCGATCCGGAGAATTCCTCCTGCTCGACCTCGGGGAGGCGCTTGCGCTCGCGCATCAGGCGGGCCGGGACGGCCGGCGCCGCCGCCTTGGGCTTCGGCTTCGGCGTTGGTTTCGGCGCAGGCTTCTTGACAGCCTTGGGCTTGGGTTTCGGGGCCGCCTTCTTCGCGACCGGAGCCTTTCGGACAGCCTTACGCTTCGGCGCAGCCTTCTTGGCTAATGTCTTTTTCTTCAGAGGTTTACGGGTCTTTGTCTTCGCCTTGGTCTTGGCTTTTGGCTTCGGCGCGGTCCGCTTGGGGGGCGGGGACTTCTTTGCCGCCTTCTTGGCTTTCTTCGGTGACTTCTTCTTGGCCATGACCGTTTCTCCCTCTGGGTGTTTGACCTCTGGCGGCCTCTCGACCGATAATTGCCTGCTTATCGCAATCCCGCGAGACGCTACCGACAGCCCGTCGAAGCTGTAATTCGACCATCAGGGCCGACTAGGAGGCCCCTCCCCGCAATGAGCACTGTAGACGAGACGACGAAGACGCACGGCCAGACGGCGAAACCGAAACCGGGTAACTCTGGCTTCACTTCCATGCACAACGACTCCGACATGGACCCGCAAGAGTTTGCGCGTCTGATGGAGCTTTACGATACCAGCTTCCGCAACCTCGCGGAAGGTGAGGTCGTCAAGGGCACGGTCGTGAAAGTCACCCCGACCGAAATCGTGGTTGATGTTGGCTTCAAGTCCGAAGGGGTCATCCCCATCGAAGAATTCATCGACGAGACCGGCCAGGTCTCTGTCCACCCCGGCGACCTCGTGGACGTGCTGCTCGAACGCACGGAAGACCGCGAAGGCCACGTCGTCCTCTCGCGCGAAAAAGCCGAGAAGATGAAGATCTGGGACGAGGTCGAGAAGGCCTACCAGGATCGCAAGGTGGTCATCGGCCGCGTCATCGAACGCATCAAGGGCGGACTCGCCGTGGATATCGGCGTGCGCGCCTTCCTGCCGGGTTCGCAGATCGACGTGCGCCCGGTGCGCAACCTGGATGCCCTCAAGGGCCAGGAACTGCGCATGCGCGTCATCAAGGTCAACAAGAAGCGCGGCAACATCGTGCTCTCGCGCAAGTCGCTGCTCGAAGAGGAAAACGCCGAGAAGAAGAAGGTCACGCTCGACACGCTCGCCGAGGGCAAGGTCCTGCGCGGCTCGGTCAAGAACCTCACCGACTACGGCGCGTTCATTGACCTGGGTGGCATCGACGGTCTGCTGCACATCACCGACATGTCGTGGGGCCGCGTGACGCACCCCTCGGAAGTGGTGAAGGTGGGCGACGACATCGACGTCATCGTGCTGAAGTACGACGCGGCCAGCGAACGTGTGTCGCTCGGCCACAAGCAGCTCGTGCCCGATCCGTGGAGCAACGTGATGGACCGGTACCCGGTCAGCATCCGTGTCACGGGCAAGGTGGTCAGCCTGACCGACTACGGCGCGTTCATCGAACTGGAACCGGGCGTCGAAGGCCTGATCCACGTGTCGGAAATGTCCTGGTCCAAACGCGTCAAGCACCCGTCGAAGATGCTCAACCAGGGCGACCAGGTTGAGGCGATGGTGCTCGGCGTGGATCCCGGCGCGCGTCGCATTTCGCTCGGCCTGAAGCAGGTCGAGTCCAACCCGTGGAACGAGCTGACGGACAAGTATCCGACCGGCACGACCATCACGGGCAAGGTGCGCAACCTCACTGAGTTCGGCGCGTTTGTCGAAGTCGAGGACGGCATCGACGGTCTGATCCACATCTCCGACATGTCGTGGAGCAAGATCAAGCACCCGTCGGAAGTGCTGAAGAAGGGCGACGAAGTCGAGGCGCAGGTCCTCAGCATCGACGCGGAAAACCAGCGGCTCTCGCTCGGGCTCAAGCAGCTCCAGACGGGCATCTGGAAGGAGTTCTTCGAGAAGAACCATGCCGGCGACGTCGTCGAGGGCAAGGTCGTGCGTCTCACCAACTTCGGCGCGTTTGTCGAACTGGCGGAAGGCATCGAAGGCCTCATCCACGTGTCGGAGTTTGACTCCGCGACGGGTGGCGACAAGCTGGAACTGAAGGCCGGTGAGAACTACCAGATGAAGATCATTCGTCTGGTGCCTGAGGAGCGCAAGATTGGCCTCAGCATCCGTGCCCTGAAGGACGACCAGTACAAAGCGGACTGGGAAGCCTACACGGACTCGACGGGTCGTCCGGAAGCGACGCTCGGCGATCACTTCAAGAACTTGAAGTAGTCCAGGAGTCCAGGAGTCCTGGGGTCCAGGAGTCCTGCAGATCGGAGCCGGAGTGGTGGGATACACCCACTACTCCGGCTCTTTTCCTTTTTGAGCGGTATAGTCGAAATCAGATGATCC
>CAZLJG010000153.1:0-7662 GCA_964559545.1 uncultured Solibacteraceae bacterium
TGCGCATGACCAGTCGCGGCAGATGCCGGATGATCAGCATGACCAGTCGCCAGATACCGGGAGTGTAGATGAGGGGCTTTTTGGCGTCCATCGCGCGCACGATGTCGCGCGCGACCTGTTGTGGCTCGCCCGCAAATGGGGGCGGCTTGAGACCGGCAGTCATGCCCGTCTTCACAAAACCGGGTTTCACACACAGCACCCAGAGGTTCTGCTCTCGAAACTTGTGGTCAAGCGCCTCCAGGTACGTTGAGAGTCCAGCTTTGCTCGATCCGTAGATCGCCACAGGCTTGCGGCCGCGGTCACCGGCGACCGAAGACAACACGGTCAGCCAGCCGCCTCCACGCGCGAGCAGTCGCTTGCGCGCGTGCTCACAGAAGGTGACCGTATTGGCATAGTTCGCGGTCGTGAGGCGACGCGTCAGTTCCACGTCCATCTCGAGTGCGTCTTGTGTGGCAAACATCGCGGCCGTCACGACGACGGCTTCGAATCCATCAAGAGCGCGATCAGCGGCATCGAGCGCGGGTGCGAAAGTCTCCGGCTTCTCCAGGTCACAGACGGCGAATGTCGCCGGTGCCTGCGATGGGTGGCGCGCGGTCAGGTCGGCCACACTCTTCGCGAGGTCGGCCTCACTGCGTCCCAGCAGGAACACCCGATCCCCACGGGCCGCCATTTGCTGCGCGACTGCGCGCCCGATGCCAGATGTTCCGCCGAAGACGACGACTTTCATGTTTTGTCCCCGAAGAGTCTACGCGACTGCGCGCTGCGCAACTTCCGTTGTGGATCCCACTTCGCCCGCAGCGCTTCGAACGCAGGCAATCGCGGCTCCATCGCCCTGAAGTGCTCGGGACGCGTGAAGCGGTCCTTGGTCAGATAGATGCGGCCACCTGTCGGGATGAGGAATTCATTCAGGCCATCCACGATGCGCTGGGTATCGGGGGTCACGGCCATGTCCACGGCAATCGAAGTGCCTTCGAGGGGAAAGGACAACACGCCCTTCCCTTCCGGTCCGCAGTCCTTGATGACACACAGGGGCGATGCGGCGCCGAGTCGTGTCAGCCGATCGAGGAATTCACGCACGGCCGATGCGCCTGCCGCGCGAGGAATCACGCACTGATACTGCGTGAACCCGCGCGACCCGTACCCCTTGTTCCAGTCGAGGATGGCATCCAGCGGGAAAAAGAACGTCTCCGGTGACACGGCCTTCGTGACCAGTCGGTGCAGATGCATCCAGTAGTACGCGGTATTGAAGAGCCCTGCAGTGATCGGGTTCAGCGCCCAGTTCGGCAACTCGACGGGCAACGTCTTGTCGCCCTTCTCCTTCGGCGGCGCGGAACCGGCCTCCTCCCGCGTCGCCCACCGGCCGGCCATCAGCACGCCACGGCCCATCGATGATCCGCGGTTGACGCAGTCGATCCAGCCCATGGTCATCGGCCACGTCTTCGCGGCGCGCTCAAGGCTGGTGAGGTACGCGTCGATGTCGGGTACCCGTTCGCGCTCCATCCAGATCCACTGGGACGGCACCGCGTGAAGGACGAACTCCACCTCAAGAATGTGCCCGAGGAGGCCCATGCCGCCGATGCTGCCGTAGAACAGGTCCTCATGTGTCGTCGCGTCGCACGACACAATGGAGTTGTCCGCCAGTCGAATCCGCAGGGACCGCACGTGCCGGCCGAAACAGCCCTCGACGTGATGGTTCTTGCCGTGGACGTCACTGGCGACCATGCCGCCGAGTGTCACGTATTTGGTGCCCGGCACCACCGGCGGAAACCAGCCGCGCGGCAACATCAGGCGAATGAGATCAACGAGGCTGAGGCCGGCTTCTGCGCGCATGATGCCGGTGGCCGGGTCGAACGAGAGGATGCGTGTGGCGAGCCTCGACGCGGCCACCCGATCAGCAGGAGACGCCGGAAGTGAGGAGTCGCCGTAGGAGCGGCCGAGCCCGCGCGTCAGCGCAGCGCCTTCGGTCAGGCGTTCAAGATCTTCGTCGAGGACTTCGGTCCCCGGTTCCGGCAGCCGGCCCCACCCCGCCAGCGTGGACATGTCAGCCGGCGAAGCCACTGCTGGCGATAAGCGCCGCCGCTTCCTTCGGGTGACGCTTGCACTCAAGCAACGCGCTCAGCATCAGCGGCGCCACAATCGTTGCGTCGGACTCGATGACGAACATCGGCGTGTCTTCCGTCAGTTTGTCCCACGTGATCTTTTCGTTCGGCGTCGCACCGGAGTACGAGCCGTATGACGTGGTGGAGTCTGAAATCTGACAGAAGTACGCCCACGGCTTCGCGGCGGCTTCCATGTCGTACTTGAGCGACGGGACGACACAGATCGGGAAGTCGCCCGCGATGCCGCCACCAATCTGGAAGAAGCCGATGCCCGGGCCTTCGGAGAGTTCGGTGTACTGGTCGTAAAACGCGCCCATGTACTCGATGCCCGACTTGGCAATGCTCGCCGTGCAGTCGCCGACCTTCACATGCGCGGCGAAGATGTTGCCGAACGTCGAATCCTCATACCCTGGCACGACAATGGGCAGATTCGCCTTGGCGGCGGCGAGCAACCACGACTCCTCCGGGTTCCCCTGATAGAGACTCTTGTCGATGGTCGTGATCAGCTCGTAGAAGTACTCGTGCCAGAAATGGCGCTGCCCGGACGCGCTGGCGTTCTTCCACATCGGCACGATGTACTTCTCGACGGCACGGAACGCCTCGTCTTCGGGGATCGAGGTATCGGTCACCCGGCGCATCCGGTCGTTCAGGATGCGGGTGTCGTCCTGCTTCGTGAAGTAGCGGTATTCAGGGAAATCCTTGTAGCTGTCGTGGGCAACGAGCCGGAACAGGGACTCCTCAAGGTTCGCGCCGGTCACCGACAGGCCGTGAATCAGCCCCTCGCGGATTGCGGGAGCCATCGTGATCCCCAGCTGCGCCGACGACATCGCGCCGGCGACGGCCCAGAACATCTTGCCGCCCGCCTCGATGTGGCGGTGGTAGGCGAGGAACGCATCACGCGTCGCGCGCGAGTTGAAGTTCTTGTAGTTGCGGAGGATGAATTCGGTGATCGGTAGCATCGACAAACGAGGGTAACACGGAGGGCCCGAGGCGAATGGTCAGCCCGCGAACGCGGAAAGCGTGGCCTCGGCGCCGTCACCCGTGCGCACCACCTGCCCCAGCGCGGCGACGTCCCTGTGGACGTATCCCAGCGCCAGCACAGTCCCAGTGGACGGGCTGACCGCCGCGCTGGTGACAACACCGACGGGCTTGTCTTCCGCGAAGAGCTCGGTACCGGCGGCGGGTACGGCCGCGACGGACGGATCAAATGCCAGCTGCATCAGGTGTTTCACCACCTTGCCGCCTCCCCGGTGCAGGATGCGGACGATGACCTCCTGGCCGACGTAGCAGCCCTTGGACTGGCTGATGGCCCGGTCGAGCAGGCCCGCCTCCAGAGGGATGGTCTCCGTCGTCATGTCCACCCCGAAGAGCGGCCGCGCAGCGGCTATGCGAAGCCAGGAAAAGGCGTCGGGAACCCCTTCATCTGTGGCTGACGCACGGGAGAAAGCACCCGACGCGTTGTCTGCGGGGGTCCACACCTCGAACGTCGGGAGCGCGGTGTCGTCCGTCCGAATAACACGGGCACCGCCGGTGGTGAGGTGGCCCAGGACCGGGAGAGCCGCCACTTCCGCGGGGTCGGCTCCGGTTTCGAACGCCACCGCTTGCGCCGCGTCGTCGCCGACCACAAGGACCGCGCGGGTAGCCCGCGTGATGTCGATCACACGCACGGCTTCCGAAAAAATCAGCCGGTCGAAGCGCTCTTGCAGGTCGGGGGCGAGGCCGTCGGGCACTCCGGCCAGTACGCCGGTTTCCGTCCGCAGCAGTCGCAGGTCCGTGATCATCCGCCCCTGCGGCGTCAACCAGGCCGCATAGGCCCCCCGGCCAACCGGCAGACCTGTGACGTCATTAGTCACGAGCGCGTGGAGGAACGACGCGGCGTCCGGCCCCTCGAAGGCGAGGCGGCCGCGCGTGCTGACGTCGGTCCACATGGTGCGATACTGGAGCGTCATGAAACAGTGGCTACGTCATTCTAGTCTGGCACTGCTGGTGGTCATGGCCACCACCAGCCTCACGACATCGCCGCTGGGCGCACAAACGGCGGCGACCGGCGAAGCGGATTTCACGATCTTCATGCGGGGACAGCGGATCGGCACCGAACACGCCTCCGTGAGGCTCGGGCCCGATGGATGGACCATTTCCGCCTCCGGCACCTCGGGCGCCCCACTGAATCTGTCGTTCGACACGTTCATCGCGAAATACGCGACCGACTGGCAGACACAGTCGCTTGAGATCAGCGGCCAGATGCGCGGCCAGCCGATGTCGCTGAAGACGACCTTTGCGAACAACCTCGCCTCGTCGGCCATCGTACAGACGGGACAGCAGGGCACGTTGACGCACAAGGTGTCGGCGGCAACGGTCGTTCTTCCGAATAACTTCTATTCCGGCTACGAAGCGTTGGCGTTGCGGCTGCAGACGGCAGCCGTTGGCGACACGATCCCGGTGTTTGTCGCACCCCAGGCGGAGTTGAGCGTGCGCGTCGAACGCATCACACCACGCCGCATCGAAACACCGAACACCCGACACGAGCTGCGGCAGTTCGACCTCGTGTTTGCCAACCCGTCAGGGCCGCTGAACGTGGAGGTCTGGATTGATGCGCGTGGCCGACTGGCGCGGATGGCGATTCCGGTGGCCGCGCTGTCGGTCGTCCGCGACGACCTGAGCACGGTGATGGCGCGGCTCGACAGCTACAGCCATCCCCGGGATGAGGAACTGTTCATCCCGGCGAATGGATTCAACCTGGCGGCGACGATCACTCCGCCGGCGGGCCCGATCGAGAAGGCTCCGGTTGTCATTCTCCTCTCCGGTTCCGGGCCCCAGGACCGCGACGAAACGGTGTTCGGCATCCCGATCCTCGGCCAGGTCGCCGGCCGTCTCTCGGACGCCGGCTTCTTCGTCGTGCGGTACGACAAACGCGGCGTCGGACAAAGCGGCGGACGGATCGAAAGCACGTCACTCGACGCGTACGCCGAGGACGCCCGCGCAGTGCTGAACTGGGTGCGCCAGCGGAAAGGTATCGACAAGAACCGTGTGGCGCTTGTTGGCCACTCCGAGGGCGGCGCCGTCGCGATGCTCCTGGCGGGACGGGCCCGCGGTGACATCCGCGCGATCGGCCTGCTCGCGGCGCCCGGGGACACCGGACGCGGCATCACGCTCGCGCAGCAGCAGCACGCACTCAACCGCACGAACGAATCCGACGAATCGAAGCGCGAAAAGGTGGCCCTTCAGAACCGCCTGATGGACGCGGTCATGACCGGGAAGGGCTGGGAGACGGTGCCGCCCGAACTCCGGCGTCAGGCAGACACACTGTGGTTCAAGAGCTGGTTGTCGTACGACCCGGCCGACGCCATGCGCCGCACCAACCAGCCGATCTTCATCGTTCAGGGCTCACTCGACACGCAGATTCCTCCAGCGCAGGCCGACGCACTCGAAAAGATGGGCCAGTCGCGAAAGGGAGAAGCCGCACGTACCGTCCGTAAAGTCGTCGTGCCTGGCGTGAATCACTTGCTGGTGCCGGCGACCACCGGCGAGGTTGATGAATATGCCTCGCTCCCGGACAAGAACGTGTCGGCGGCGATCACCGATCCGCTGATCGCCTGGCTCCAGGAAGTGCTCCGCAAAAAATGAGCTCGGAGGCGCTCGAAAATCGCCTCCGAGCTCAGGTACACTCTCCGGCGATGGCCGGATGGATTCTTCAGACGCACGATGAGACGCCGCGGGTTGTGCGCATTACGCCGGGCGTGATGAAGACGATTGGACGCGGCGCGCAGGCGGACTTCATTTTTGACGCACCCCTTGTGTCACGCCTCCATTGCCGGCTGACCGCCGACGTCTCCGGGCAGCTCGTGATGGAGGACCTCGGCAGCACGAACGGCACCTCGGTCAACGGCACCCCCACCGCCCGCGCAGTGCTCCGCGCAGGGGACCTCCTCGGCGTCGGGCGCCTGACGTTCACAGTCACAGAGGACTAGCGCAGGAACGGATTGCTCCGGCGTTCCTCGCCGATTGTCGTGTCGGGGCCATGGCCCGAGTGCACGACGGTGTCGTCCGGATAGGCAAACAACTCGGTCCTGATCGACGCGATGAGCGTGTCGAAGTCGCCTCCGGGCAAGTCCGTGCGGCCGATCGATCCGGCAAACAGCGTGTCCCCGACAAACAGCTCCCGTTCAGTCTGGCCCTGACGGCCAATCGCCAGGCACACACCACCCGGGCAGTGCCCCGGCGTGTGCCTCACTTCAACTGAAAGGTTCCCAAACGCCAGCTTTTGCCCGGGTGCGTAGAACCGATCCGGCGGGGGGGGCTGTGTGGCCTGCAACCCGAACATCCGCGCCTGCTCAGCCGTGCGTTCGTACAGGAACAGGTCGTCCCTGTGCAGCCACACCTCGACGCCCAACGCCTCCTTGGCAGGGCCGACTCCGGTGACGTGGTCGAGGTGCGCATGGGTGAGGAGAATCATCTTCACGACAACGCCCTCGCGCTTCACAATGCGCAACTGCTCCGCGACGTCATCGCCCGGATCGATCACCACCGCCTCGCGGGTGTCTTCACAGGCCACGATGTATCCGTTTTTGTGGAAGGGCGGCGCGGCGGTCGTCCAGATGTGCATAATTCGATTATGAACCGGCACGACGTCGAAGCCGCAGCCCGCAGGCTTCGTGTCTGCCGAACGCCCCTCCTCAAATCCGCCTGGCTCTCAGACCGCTGCCAGGCCGAGGTCTGGATCAAGCTCGAATCCGTGCAGCCCGGCGGGTCGTTCAAGATCCGTGGCGCCTACAACGCGTTGATGCAGCTGCGAGCGAATCACCCGGGCGTCAACGAGGTGGTGACCGCCTCTGCCGGCAACCATGGTGTGGCCATGTCACTGGCCGCGCGCGACCTGGGCATCACCCTTCGCGTCCACGTCCCGAAGACGGCGCCGGAAGCCAAGCGCAAGACACTGGTCGCCAACGGTGCCCATCTGATTGAGCAACCCGACTACGACGCCGCCGAACAGGGCGCACGCGACGATGCGGCTGCGAGCAGGACGATGTATATCTCGCCGTACAACCACCCCGATGTCATTGCTGGTGCGGGCACCGTCGCGTTGGAGATGCTTGAGGACAAGCCTGACCTGGATGCCATCGTGGTGCCGTTGGGCGGCGGGGGGCTGCTGGCCGGCGCGGCACTGGTCGCGCAGGATCACGTGCGACGAGTGCGTGTCATCGGCGCGGAAGCGGAAGCCTCGCCGGTGTTCACGGCGGCGCTGGCGGCCGGCGAAATTACTCCGGTGACGGTTCACCCAACCCTGGCCGACGGCCTCGCGGGCAACATGGAGCCCGGCAGCAAGACGTTTGATCTCGTGCGCGATCTGGTCGATGTCGTCGCGCTTGTGGCCGAGTCGTCCATCGAAACCGCCATGCGGTCACTCGTCTGGCGCGAGCGGTTGATCGCCGAAGGCGCAGGCGCGACAGGTGTGGGTGCTCTGCTGCAGGGCGGCCTTGGCCTCGAAGGCGCGCGCGTCGGAGTGATGGTGACGGGCCGGAACGTGGACGAGGCCGTCCTGCGGCGGGTGCTTGCGTAGCCTCCT
>CAZLJG010000154.1:0-6295 GCA_964559545.1 uncultured Solibacteraceae bacterium
TTGACGCCCTGCGGCAACCGGGGCATCCGCTCGTTCATCATCGCCGCCTGCCACGCAAACGTAGCCATCACCACGGCCTGCTGCTTGAGTTCGTCCTCACTCATCCGTTCAGGGAAGTCCGCATTGGTGTGGCGCGTGCGCACGTCGTACGCGTCAAAATCCTTGATGGCGTTAAACGCCGGCATGCCCGCCTGCACAAACGGCACGTGGTCGGTTGATCCGATCCCCTCCATGACGTTCATCGTCATGCCCAGGTCTTTCAGGGGGGCAAGCCAGCGGTCGAAGAACATTTTCGCCGCTTCGTTTTTCTCCATGTAGAACCCCAGCGTGCGGCCGCTGCCGGGATCATCGTTCAGGTACACCTGAAGCTTCGCCTGAGCCTCCGGCGTGGCGAGGTGCTGCGCGATGTACGCGCGCGCACCCAGCAGCCCTTGTTCTTCGCCGCTCCAGAGTGCCACTCGGATCGTTCGTCGAGGAGCGGCCCCGATCGCCCGGAGAATGCGCATGGCTTCCATGGCTGCGGCCACACCGTCGGCGTTGTCGGTGGCGCCATTGGCGGTGTGCCAGGAATCAAGGTGTGCGCCGATGAGCACGTATTCGTCGCGCACAGCCGGGTCGGTGCCGGCGATCTCCGCGATCACGTTGTAGCTGTTGCGGTCGGTGTCGTGATGGCGCGTGCGTGATTCCACCGCCATCGACACCGGCTGCCCGGCTGCGGCAAGGCGCGCCATCATGTTGTATTGCTCGGTCCCGATGACGACCGTGGGCACCGCGTCGCGAGGGGTGTTCCGGTTGCCGAGCACACCGACGGTGCCGTCGGTGTAGGTGCTCGGACGAATCGCCACGCCGGCGCCGAATTGCCGCAGCAGTGACGCGAGTGTGGCGCCGGGGATCGGCGCCCGCGCCTGGGGGAGCGACGGGTTTCCCGTGGCGGTTGGCGCGTCGACGAGCCCGGGCTGTGGGCGATCGCGCGTGATGAACGTGGTGACTGGTGGATGGGTGAGGACTATCGCGCCTTTGAGGGCGTCTCCCATGGCCGTGACCTGTGCAGACGTCTTGTCGCCGAGGTAGACGACCCGTCCGCTGAGCGGACCGTTCGTCGAAGGCGTCCATGCTTCCGGGTATGCAATCAGGGGGAAATACCGAGGCTCGGTCATCGCCGCGGACACATGAAGCAGTTCCCATCCAGCCCCAAACTCGAATGGTTCGAGTCGCGCATTCGTGAGGCCCCACTCCGCGAAGCGATCACGGGCCCAGTTCGCCGACCGGACGTGCGAAGGCGCTCCAGTGAGACGTCCACCGAAGCCGTCGGTCAGCGTGAGAAACAACGACTGGGCCATCGAGCGTTCCTGGCCTTCGGCGCGGATTTTCGCCAGCGTGGCATCGGCGTCGCCCTGCTGGGCCATGGCCACAATCGGCGCCAGAGCCAGACCCAGAACGACGGCTACGAATGGTCGTGATCGGAGCGCGGGATGTTTCACCATGCGGGAGATATTAGCCCGACAGGGCGGACGATCTACTTCGGCTTCAGGATGCACACCGCATACGGGCGCGTGGTGTCGTTGAGCATCTTGAGGAGTGTGGCGTGGTCGTGCGACGACGCGACTTCGATCACGGTGGTCTCGAAGTGCCGCGCATCGCGGGCGAGCAGGGCGAAGTCGGTCCACGACTTGACGGGGGCGGATTTGCCTGGGGTCAACGGATTCTTCATTGGGCTTAACTGTTCCTCGAACTGAGGGCTTTCACTTCGTTGAGCACCTCGGAGAGTACAAGTTCGATTCGTCCGAGGCGTCCGTCCATCCTGTCGAGCCGCCCGTCGACCTTGTCGAGGCGGCCGTCGATACCGTCGAGGCGTCTTTCCACACTGTCGAGTCGCCCGTCGACTTTGTCGAAACGGGCGCTGAGCTTGTCGTAGCAAAACGTCGTGTAGTCGCGCTGGTCGAGGAAGGCCTGCGTGACCTCATCGAATCGCTCGTCTATGGTTCTTGTCTGCTGTTCCGCCATCGACGGTCTCCCAGAAAGCGGAGTCTACCATCGTCGGAAGGACGTCAGCAGGGGAGTGGTACATCAATCGCGAGCTGCGCGACAGCAATCAGTGTCCCGCGATCGTCAGCACCTTGAGACGGGCAGAGGCGCCGCTCTTGATGACCACGTCGGACTTGCGGCACCGAAAGTGCTCCGCGACCAACGAGATCAGTTCTTCATTGGCTCGGCCATCGACCGGCGCCGCCTTTAGCTTCGCGAGCCATGAACCGTCGGGTTCCTGCGTGAGCGTCGAGACGCGGGCGTTGGGTTTCACCTTCACGCGCACCCTACTTCACTCCCGCGTCAGTGACGACCCACCCGTCGTCTGATCGGCGGAGGTGCGCGGTGGCTTCCTGCGGCGCGGCGGGCGTGTAGCCGATCACCTCGGCCATGTTCGTCGGCTTCCAACGCCAGGTGTAAGTCACAGCCACACCGCCGCGCTCGGACCGGATGTCGGTGACGTCCACCACCTCACGTGTGGCGACGTCGATCGGCGTGTCGAATTGAATGCCCGCAGCCGTGCCTTTCGGCGTCAGCGTGGCGCGCACCATCGCGAGGCGCACCTGGCCACGCGTGTAGCCGCTCTGCCTGGACTGAGCGTGCACCGCGTCACACGACGCATCCGGCGACCGCCCGGCAGGATCGAACGGAAACTCCTTGAGCTCGACGCGGATAACGCCGGCAATCGCCGCATCGAACAGCGGCTCCTTGTCTTTCACGTTCTGAAGCATCTCCACGAAGTCCACCTGGCCCAGGTTCGCGAAGGAAAAATCCGGATTCGCCGTCATGCAGTACGTCGCCGCGGGCAGCGTCCTCGTGAGCGTCGACTCGATGGCCGTTGACAACACCGCTGCCGCTTCCGGTTTCGTCGGAACGCTTGCGCCACACGCGACCCCGAGCAACGACGTCGCGGCGAGTGTGAAGAGCAGTGAGTGTCGTCGTGTCATGGGCATCTCCCTCGGTCGGTGGCAATTGTAATCGTACAAAAACAAAGGCCCGGCAGCCGAAGCCACCGGGCGCCGGATATACTCGCCCACCCCGATGCAGTCAGCCCCTGTCCGGTTCCCGGGACTCGATGCCGCGCGCGCGGTGACCATCCCCACCGTCGTGATGCATCACGTGTATCAGGCGGCCGGCTCGCCGACCAGCCTCGACGCGATCATCCGTATCCGTGATTTTGGCTTCCCGGTCATCATCATGACCGCCTACGTCGCCATGACCATGGCGCTCGCGGGCGCCTCCGACAGCGGCAGGTTTCTGCGTCGCCGGCTGTGGCGTCTGGGCGTGCCGTTCCTGGCCTGGACGGTCATCTACTGCGGCATCCATGCCGCACTGTCACCGTGGCTCGAGTCGGGCCGCTGGTTCTCGCTCGCGGTGCTCGTCACCGGCTACGTGCATCTGTGGTTCCTCTCGTTCCTGTTGATAGGCACCGTGGTCGCCACGCCGATCATGGCCGCCGTCCTCAGGCGCGGCGCGCTCGTCAGCTTCGGCGCCCTGGCCTGCGCGATGGGCGTCGCCTATGCCGCCTTCGTGGGGCCAACGCTGAATCAGGCCATGTGGCAGTGGGACCCCGGACCGCTCGGGCCCGACATGCGCATCTTCCTGACCCAGGCCACCGCCAACGCCGGCTACGTGCCGCTCGGTTGCGGGCTCGGCGCGCTGTTGCTCGCGGCACAACGCACAGGGGCCCCGTGGAAGGCGCCCGACGGGATCGCCTGGCTGCTCGTCATCCCGGCGTTTGCGCTGCACATGTTCAGCGGCACATTCATCACCCGATTGGTCTTTTCGGTCGCGGTGTTCCTGGCCTTGCTGCAGCCGCCCTCGTGGTTCGTCACGCATCGATGGATCCGCGCGATCGCGGCCGAGGCGTACGCGATCTACCTGCTGCATTTCGGCGCAGCCAGACTCGCGCCTGAGGCGATAGCGCTGACTGGCGCGCCGGTGAACGCGGGCACGGTGGTCCTGAGCGCCGTGGTGATCTTCGCGGGGACCTTTGCCGTCGCGTACCGCCTGCGACAGTGGGGCCGCCTGGACTGGCTGCTGCCCTCCACCGCGGGCCTGACGACGCGTCCCGCGGCGCCGCCGACACCGCCATAGAAAAGAAAAAGGCCCGGCAGCTTTCGCCACCGGGCCTTCGTGTTTCCGGACCCTGGACCCTGGACTTCTGGACCCCTGGACCGACAGCGTTAGTTAGTACATGCCGCCCATGCCGCCGCCGTTGCCACCGCCCGCGGGGGCCTCGGACTTCGGTTCCGGAATGTCGGCGACCATCGCTTCGGTCGTCAGCAGCAGGGACGAGATCGACGCCGCGTTCTGCAGTGCGTTACGCACCACCTTCGTCGGGTCGATGACGCCGGCCTTGACCATGTCTTCGTAGACATCGGTCGCGGCGTTGTAGCCGTAGTTGGCGTCCTTGTTCTCGCGCACCTTCTGCACGATGATCGAGCCTTCCACGCCGGCGTTGGTCGCGATCCAGCGCATCGGGGCCTCGACCGCGCGACGGACGATGTCCGCGCCGACCTTCTGGTCACCTTCGAGCTTGAGACCATCGATCGCCTTCGACGACTTGAGCAGCGCCACGCCGCCGCCGGGGACGATACCTTCCTCGACTGCCGCCTTGGTGGCGTGCAACGCGTCTTCTACGCGCGCCTTCTTTTCCTTCATCTCGGTCTCGGTGGCCGCGCCCACCTTGATGACCGCGACGCCGCCGACGAGCTTCGCCAGACGTTCCTGCAGCTTCTCGCGGTCGTAGTCCGAGGACGTTTCCTCGACCTGCGTGCGAATCTGCTTCACGCGGCCTTCGACGGCGCCCTGCGTGCCGTCGCCTTCAACGATGGTCGTGTTGTCCTTGTCGATCGTGACCTTCTTCGCCTTGCCGAGGTCCTCGAGCTTGATGTTCTCGAGCTTGATGCCGAGGTCTTCCGTGATCGCACGGCCGCCCGTGAGAATCGCGATGTCCTCGAGCATGGCCTTGCGGCGATCACCAAAGCCCGGGGCCTTGACGGCCGCGACCTGGAGCGTGCCACGCAGCTTGTTGACCACGAGGGTCGCCAGCGCTTCGCCGTCCACGTCTTCCGCGATGATCACGAGCGGACGTCCGCTGCGCGCGACCTGTTCGAGGAGGGGGAGCAGGTCCTTCATCGACGAGATCTTCTTTTCGTGGATGAGGATGACCGGGTTCTCGAGCACGGCTTCCATGCGCTCGGAGTCGGTCACGAAGTAGGGCGAGAGGTAGCCGCGGTCAAACTGCATGCCTTCCACGACGTCGAGCGAGGTCTCCATCGACTTCGCTTCTTCGACCGTGATCACGCCGTCCTTGCCGACCTTTTCCATCGCCTGCGCGATGATCGTGCCGATCGTGTCGTCGCTGTTCGCGGAGATCGTGCCGACCTGGCCGATCATGTTGCCGCTCACGGGCTTGGACATCTTCTTGAGCTCGGCGACGATGGCTTCCACAGCCTTTTCGATGCCGCGCTTGAGTTCCATCGGGTTCGCACCCGCAACCACCATCTTGATGCCTTCGCGGAAGATCGCCTGCGCGAGGACCGTGGCCGTCGTCGTGCCGTCGCCGGCCGTGTCGGACGTCTTGCTCGCCACTTCACGCACCATCTGGGCGCCCATGTTCTCGAGCGGATCCTTCAGGTCGATTTCCTTCGCAACCGTCACACCGTCCTTGGTGATGGTGGGGGAGCCGAACTTCTTGTCGATGACGACGTTGCGGCCCTTGGGACCGAGAGTGACCTTGACCGCGTCGGCCAGGCCGTTGACGCCACGCAGAATCGCCTGCCGCGCGTCTTCACCGTAAATAATCTGTTTTGCCATGATGTGCTGATTCTCCTCGTCCCGACTACTTCTTGCCTTCAACCACGGCGAGAATTTCTTCCTCGCGCATGATCAGGTATTCCTCGCCATCGACCTTGATCTCCTGGCCGGCATACTTGCCGAACAGAACCGTGTCGCCGGCCTTGACGTCGAGCGGCGTGACCTTGCCGTCTTTTTCGATTTTGCCCTTGCCAACGGCGATGACCTTGCCGTGCTGCGGCTTTTCCTTGGCGCTGTCTGGGATGATGATGCTGCCCGCGCGCTGTTCGCCTTCGTCAATACGCTGAAGGATGACGCGGTCGTGAAGTGGTCTGACGTTCATGTGTATGTGCTCCGTGGACTATGTGATTCGGCCCAGTTTGGGCGGGGTTGCTGGCACTCAGGTTCACTGACTGTTAGCACTCCGCGTGACCGACTGCTAATTGTAGGCGAGCCCCTGCTGCCGGTC
>CAZLJG010000154.1:6305-7650 GCA_964559545.1 uncultured Solibacteraceae bacterium
CGGTCCAACCTCTACCGCAAGATGAAGGGCCTCGGCCTCGAGCCGTCCAGGAATTAGTCTTCGGAGCCGTCGGGCTTCAGCCCGACCGGTGTCAGCCGGGCTAAAGCCCGGCTGCTCCGACGGCGCCCCTAAAGGGGACGCCCTACGTACAGAGTGTTAGCCCGCGCGTTTGATCCGGTAGGTCGAAATCTTGCGCGAGAGGGTATTGCGGTGCAGGCCGGTGATCTTGGCGGCTTTGCAGACGTTGCCGTTGGTTTTGGCCAGGGCGCGGGCGATGAAGAGGCGTTCGAACTCGCGCTGGGCGTCTTCAAAATAGACGCCGCGGTCGAGCAGATGCTGCACGAGCGTGTCGAGATCGTCCTTGATCACGCGACGTCCAGCTCGTGCCCGGTGATGACCCGGTAGGCCTCGAGGTACTTGGCGCGCGTCTTCGCGACGACGTCGCCAGGCAGGGAGGGGACCGGCGGCTGTTTGTTCCAGCCGATCTCTTCCAGGTAGTCCCGCACGAACTGTTTGTCGAAGCTGGGCTGGCTGCGGCCCGGCGCGTACTGGTCTTTCGGCCAGAAGCGCGATGAGTCGGGCGTCAGCACTTCGTCGATGAGCACGAGCTCGTTGTTCTTGGCCTCATCGATGCCGAATTCAAACTTGGTATCCGCGATGATCACGCCGCAGGTTTCGGCGTGCGCGACACCGCGCGAATAAATCTCGAGCGTCAGGCTCTTCAGCCGCTGAATCAGTGCCTCACCGACGATCTTGCCGGCCTCGGCCTCGCTGATGTTTTCGTCGTGCCCGGATTCCGCCTTGGTTGCCGGCGTGAAGATGGGCTGCGGCAGGCGATCCGAGTCGCGCAGGCCTGGGGGCAGCGGGATGCCGCACACGGCGCCGGTCTTGTTGTAGTCCTTGAGGCCCGACCCGGACAGGAATCCACGCGCCACACACTCGACCTGGAGCGGGTTGGTCTTACGCACGAGCATCGACCGGCCGCGCAACACGTCCGCGTGTGCGCGCGCGTCGGCGGGGAAGTCGTTCACGTCCACCGAGATCAGGTGATGCGGCACCAGGTCGGCGATCTTGGAAAACCAGAACGCCGACAACTGTGTCAGCACCTTGCCCTTGTCGGGAATCCCCGAGCCGAGCACGTAGTCAAAGGCCGAGATGCGGTCCGTCGCCACGATCAGCAGCGTGTCGCCGAGATCATAGACGTCGCGAACTTTGCCGCGACGCTGCAACGTGAGACCAGACAGATGTGTTTCGAGTACGAGTGATGACATGACGTAAGGGAAGGGGAAGCGTAGATCAAATTCTACTTGCGCACAACAATATCTCCGCGTGTATTGCGGATTGT
>CAZLJG010000155.1:0-2054 GCA_964559545.1 uncultured Solibacteraceae bacterium
TGGTCTTCGATCGCGCGTTCGAGGCTCATTTCGGGCTGGCCGCCCGTGCGAATGGCGCGCACAAAATCTCGATACATCGCCTGATACCCGCGGATGTCCCTGAAGCCGGGGAACAGAATCTTCGGAATCCAATGTTTGCCGCGCACGAGTACAAACACGCCGTTGGACTCAAACGTGATGATGCCGTCGCGTCCGAATAGCTTCGACCATCTGAGGCCGCGCAGCAGTGATGGCACTTCGCGCGAGTAGTAGAGCGCACCGGCTGCGCCGTTGTCGTACTTGAAGGCCACCAGCATGCTCTTGATGCGCTTGTCCGGCCCATCCAGCCGCGGGGGCGGACGGTAGCCCTGAATTTTCACGATCTTCGGACCCAGGCTGCCGGCAATATGCAGCCAGTGGATGCCTTCCTCGAAGAACGCGTCACCACCGGCCATCGACTCGTCGTTGCGCCAGTCGTCCGCCTTCTTCGGCATCTTCGCCAGCGTCGTGAAGTGGCCGAACAACATGTCGCCAATGACTTCGTCCGCCAGCAACTGCCGGAGGCGCACGGCCAACGGCTTGTAGTGATCGTTTTCGCCGACGACGATGACCTTGCCGGCGGCGTTGCGCGCGGCCAGTGCCGTTTCGTAGTCGGCCATGGTGAGCAGCGCGGGCTTTTCGAGCACGACGTGTTTGCCCGCCGCCAGCGCTTGCAGGGTGAGGTCCAGGTGATACTTCGGCGGAACGGCGATCACCACCGCGTCGACCTGGTCGCTCTTGATGGCCGCCTCGTAGCTGCCGTAGGCGGCCGCTCCCTGGTAGCGGCGTTTGAATTCCTCCGCTTTGCTCAGGTCCCGGCTCGCGTACGAGCACTCGACATCCGCACTCAACGAGCGCAGATTCCGGCTGTGCACCTTCGTGATGTACCCGCACCCGAGAAACGCTAGACGGACTGGTCGCGACACGACAGCCATTTTACTGGCTGAGGGCGATCACAGCCACGACGACGAGCACGAGCGCCACGACGCCGGCAATTTTCCAGAAACTCTTCGGATAGTCGCCCGCGATGGCGCCGGTGGAGCCGTTGGCCACGACCTGGAACGACCGGGCGCCGTACTTGTAGGTCAGCAGCCAGACGGGCACAAGCAGGTGTTTGAAGGTCTGCTTCGAGAAGTCAGGGTGAATCTGCAGGTTGCGATAGGTGTCGCCAGGCACCTGCGCCCCGCACAACGCCTGCAGGTGCGAGTGCATCTGCTGCAGCGAGGCATTCGTGGCTTCTTCGAGATCGATCTGATAGCGCTCGACGACGAAGCCAGAGAGAAACGCCGTGTCGTACGGCACGACCTGCTGCGTGGGGAACGGTTCGACAGCGCGGAGCAGGCGGTGGTCAACGCCTTTTGTGCCCGGCACAGGCTCGTCGTCAAAGACGTGGTCGATCTCGCCGGCGGCCGGCACCCAGCGGGTGTGGCGTTTCTGGCGGGTCTGCGTGCGGCCCTGACTGTCGCGATAGGTCTCGGTCGTGTAGTAGTAGTGCCCGGCCTCCGCCGTCCACGGGCAATGCACGCTCGCGTCAAACGTCCAGTAGGGGATGTAGAGACCGTGGAGCTGGTCGACGAGTGATTTGGTCTTGAACGCGTTCGGCGCAAACCACTTGCTCGCATACCAGCGCTTCATCTGGTCGCGCACATCGTGTTGCGAGACGACAAACGGCAGCAGGCTCTGCGGTCGCACCGGCGCCTGCACATCGTCGTAATCCACCAACGCGGGGGAGCCGCAGAACTCGCAGTTCTTGCCGACCTTCGCCGGGTCGAACACCATGACGGCCTTGCAGCTCTGGCACTGCACACTGCGACGTGCGGTATCCCAGCCTTTCTCTGACTCCGGCAGCGACCGGAGCATGGCCAGGAGGTCGAGTTCCTCGACCACGCCTGCGGCCTTGTGGCCCTCGTAGGGGGACTCGGTCCCGCAGAAAGGACAGATGAGCAGCTGCTTCGCCGGATTCCATTCCGCCTGCGCACCGCAGGACGGACACGCGTGTTTCTCCCTCGCCTCAATCTGCGTCATTGCGCGAGATA
>CAZLJG010000155.1:2154-5912 GCA_964559545.1 uncultured Solibacteraceae bacterium
GGCGAAGCCCTCCTTCATCATCTGCTGCGCGATGCCGAAGCCGACGGCGAGTTCGGCGGCGGTGCCGCCGGCGCCGCCGTTGCCGCTGGCCATGCCCTGTGCCATCTGGAACTTCACGTAGTCGTTGAGGTTGCCCACCGCCGCCATGCTCGACCGCTTGTCGATGGCCGCTTCCACCTCCGGTGGCACCGAGACGTTTTCCACGATGAAGCTGGTGAGCTCGAGGCCGTACTTGGACGAGAGTGCGCCGTTGATTAGAGGCAGCAGTGCTTCGCCGAGTTCGGAATACCGCGTGGCGATATCGAGCGCGGGGATCTTGGACTCGGCGAGGGCTTCGCTGAAGACCGAGACCATGCGTGACCGCATGGTGTCGGCGAACTCGTCGAGGCGGAAGTGATGGTCGGAGCCCGCGACTTCCTTGATGAAGAGGGCCGGCTGGGTGATACGGAAGTCGAATGTGCCGTACGAACGCAGCCGCACGATGCCAAAGTCATCGTCGCGCATCATGACGGGATTGGCGGTGCCCCATTTGTTGCCGGTGAAGAGGCGGGTGGTCACGAAGAAGACGTCGGCCTTGAACGGGACGTTGAAGGCGTACTTCCACGACTTCAGTTTGGTGAGGACGGGGATGTTGTCGGTGACGAGCGTGTGTTTGCCTGGCGCGAACAGGTCGCCGAACTCGCCCAGATACATGAACTGCGCCGCCTGTGACTCCCGAACGATCAGCTGAGCGCCGTTTTTGATGGCCTTGTCTTCGTCAGGAAACCGCCACGTCAACGTGTCGCGCGAGTCATCGTTCCACTCGATGACGTCAATGAACTCGCCCTTGATCAGATCCATCAAACCCATACGGCACACCTCACTCGAGAAAGCTTAATCCAGTCCGCAGGCCTCGGTCCGGCGCTACGTGCGTTCGAACAATACGATTGCGGCCGAGAGATTTGCTTCCGCTTTGCGGTTGGCCGTAACCCAGGCCGTGCTCTGCTCGGTCTGCGTGGCGCCCGCGACCCACCAGTTGGGATCGCTGCGAGCCTCCGCCGGCAGCGGAAAGCCCAGCAAATCCTCCATCTGGCCAAAGGTCAGCACCAGCCGATCGGCGTAGCGCCCTTGCAGGAAGGAGTGGAGCGGCTTGTAGCTGGGCATGTCCTCCCACCATACGCCCTTTCTGGCGAGCCCGTGCGGTCGGAGAGTCCCCGACACCCCGCCAGCGCGTCGTGGCACAGGCCGTGGCCGACTCGGGTCGAGGCGACTTGAATGCATGAAACCTTCACCGGAGTCGCATGCCTCCAGCGTGGGGATGGGGGCCCCCACGCGTTCTGACACCAAGACATCCCGACGGAGGTGAAGGTTTCGAGCCTCGATCCGCGGAGGCCCCGGCCGGTGCCACGACGCGCTGGCGGTTCGTCCCCGCCACGTGCGCCCAGTCACCCGCAATCGTCCGCTTGCGTGCAGGTCCTTGCCAAGCGGGGCGATTCCGGACACGATCCCCGGATGCGAAACATCCTGATCGGTGGGTTGGCCGTGGTGTGTGCGGGCGTCGTGACAGTGGCGCAGCAGGCGCCGGCCGCAGCGTGGCCGCAGTTTCGTGGCGCAGGCGCCGCAGGTGTGGCTGATGCCGCGACGTTGCCCGTGACGTTTTCGCCCACCGAGAACGTGTCGTGGGTGACCGAGATTCCCGGACGCGGATGGTCATCGCCCATCGTGTGGGGCGACCGTGTGTTTGTCACCGCCGCCGTGAATGCCGGGTCGTTCAAGGCGCCATCGACGGGCATCTACGGCAACGACTACGCCGCTGAATTGACGGCGCAGGGATTGTCGGCCGAAGAGGTCATGAAACGCGTCACCGCACGCGACATCGAGCTGGCGGACGAAGCCACGGAGGTCAGTTACGTCGTCTATGCGCTCGACGCAAAGACCGGAGCGATCGCCTGGAAGCAGGAAGCGCACAAGGGGAAACCCGCTGGTGGTCGGCATCGCAAGAATACCTACGCGTCCGAGACGCCGGCCACGGACGGTGAACGGGTCTACGCGTCGTTTGGCGGCAACGTGGGCGTGTTCGCCTACTCCATGACCGGGCAGCTCGTGTGGAAGAAGACATGGCCGCCGCAACCGATCTACCTCGACTTCGGCACCGCATCGTCGCCGGTCGTGCACAACGGCCGGGTGTATCAGCTGCACGACAACGAAGGCGAGTCGTTCCTGACGGCGCTTGATGCGAAGACCGGCAAGGACGTGTGGTCAGTCAATCGATCCGCATTCGAAACCCGCGCGAAGTCCGGCTGGGCGACGCCGTTTATCTGGACGCACAGTGGCCGCACCGAGATCGTCACCATTGGCAAGGGCCTCGTGGTGTCCTACGGACTGGATGGCAAGGAGCTGTGGCGGATGCGCGGCATGACGCAGGCCACGCCAAGTCCGGTGGCCGCCGGCGGGATGTTGTTTGTCGGATCGGGATCGCAGGGCGAAACCAATCGTCCGCTCTTTGCCGTCAAGCCCGGCGCCTCCGGCGACATCTCGCTGCCGCAGGGGCAGACGACGAACGAGTTTGTGTCGTGGTTCCAGCCGCGGTTTGCGGCTTACACGGGCTCACCGCTGGTCTACCGTGGACGCGTGTATTCGATCAATGACAACGGGATCATGCAGGTCGCTGATGCGGAAACAGGCAAGGAACTCTATAAGGCACGCATCGGTGGTGGTGGCCTGACGTTCTCAGCGTCTCCGCTCGCCAGCAAGGGCCGCATTTACGCGACGAGCGAAGACGGCGACGTTGTGGTGTTTGAGGCGGCCGATGAATACAAGGAGCTTGCGAAGAACAGCTTCGGCGAAATGAGCCTCGCCACGCCGGCGGCGGATGCGACGAGTCTCTACGTGCGCACGGCAACCAAGTTGTACAAGGTGACCGGGAAATAAGCCGGACCTGAAGGTTCGGCCTCCATCCGGCTAGGACCCCTGGACCCCTGGACTCCTGGACCCCGAGTCAAATCTGTACCCCACCCCTCTGACGGTGAGCAGGTGCGTGGGATGCGTCGGCGATTCGCCCAGGTATTTGCGGAGCCTGGACATGAAGTGATCGATCGCGCGTGTGTCCGTGTCTTCCCGCACGTTCCAGACCTCTTCCAGCAGCTGCTTGCGGGAGACGGTTTGTCCCGCGCGCTGGATGAGGTACCGCAACAGGTTCACTTCCATCAGCGTCAGCGGATGCACCGTGTCGCCCACGCGCAGTTCCTGCGCGCCGAAGTCGACCGTCCGGCCGGCAAACTCGAAAACATCCGGTGGCGGTGGTGTGGCCTTCCATTTCTGACGCCGCAACAACGCGTTCACCCGCGCGACAAGAATCGCCAGGTCGAAGGGCTTGGGCAAGTAGTCGTCGGTGCCCGCTTCGAAGCCCCGCAGCACATCCTCGGCGCGTCCGCGGGCCGTCAGCATCAGGATCGGATGAAACCAGCCGCGTGACCGCAGGGTCTGCGCGACCTGGAAGCCGTCGATGCCCGGCAACATGACGTCGAGGATGAGCGCGTCCATCGCGTCGGGCGCCGCAGCGACGCGCGCCAGCGCGTCCTCCCCGGTTTCAGCCACCGTGACCTGATGGCCTTCGGCTTCAAGGTTGAACTTCACACCGGACGCGATGTGGGGTTCGTCTTCACAGATAAGGATGGTTGCCATGGGATTCAGGCCGCAGGCTGCGCCGGGGCCGCCGGGATTTCAAACACAAAAGTTGCGCCCTTGCCGGGCCCAGGGCTGGTGGCCGACGCGCGACC
>CAZLJG010000155.1:6012-7607 GCA_964559545.1 uncultured Solibacteraceae bacterium
GTCAGGTGACGACGGGTGCGCGTGAGTTCAATGCACTCGTCGGTCAGCGTGACCAGATTCACACGTTCCTTATGAAGCGTCGTTTTGCCCGCCTGACCCGCGCGGAGGACCTGTTCGATGGTCTGCATCAGGCGGTCGGTGTCGTCGAGCATGACGTTGTAGAACTGCCGACGGGTGTCTTCGGGGATGGCGCCGTCGCGGGTCTTGAGTGTTTCAAGGTGCAGCCGGATTGAGGTGACCGGGGTCTTCAGTTCGTGCGTGACTGCGTTGATGAACGCATCCTTCTGTTCGTTACGCCGGATTTCCCTCACGAGAAAGATGGTGTTGAGAATGAGGCCGGTGATGATCGCCGCAAAGATCGGAATGCCGAGCACCAGCGGCACCACCTGCCGCCAGTTCTGCACGACCCACTGGACATTCAGCGCGAGCGCCAGGACGACCAGCAGGACACAAAACGTCACGAAGAACGCGATGGCGCCTTGCCGGCCTGGAGCGACGCTCATGAATCCGATTCTATCGTTGGACGGACGATGGCGCGCAGGGGCAGGAACCGGCAGCGCAGCTGCATCCGAATCGCCGCAACCCCATCCCGCCAGCCGATCTTCTTGCCGTCCGACCGCGACCGGGGGGTGTAGGCGATGGGCACCTCGTGGATGTGGTGGCCGGCGCGCAGGAGCTTGCAGGTCAGTTCCGGCTCGATCTCGAATCGACGCGCCGTCAACACCAATGATCGGAAGACGTCCACCTCGATCATCTTGTAGGCCGTCTGGATGTCGGTCAGGCGCCCTCCGAACAGGAGATTGCTGTGGGCGGTCATCACGCGGTTCGCGATGTGGAACAGTCCCCAGCTCCAGGGCCGGCCAAGAAAGCGCGATCCAAACACGACGCGTGTGCGGCCTTCCAGGATGGGCACGAGCATGTGCGCGTACTCCCCTGGATCCACTTCGAGGTCCGCATCCTGAATCACCAGGATGTCTCCTGTGGCGAGTGACGCGCCGTGACGAATGGCCGCCCCCTTGCCACCGTTCTTCGGCATCTGCACAACGCGCAGTTGGGGCACACGCGGCAGTTCGGCTTGCGCGATCCGCAGGCTTTCATCAGTGGATCCGTCATCCACCACGATGACTTCAAACTCGATGGGCAGTTCAAGGGTGGCCAGACGACGAAGCACCTGGCCAATGGTTCGCTGTTCGTTGAATGCCGGAACGATGATGGAAAGACGTGGGGGCGACATGCGTTCCGGGGTGCTGAGTATACCGCTGTCCAATGGCACTGACAGCGGGTGTTATCATCCGCCCGGCGATGGCATCCCGGCTCACGACCTCGCGCATACTCCTGTTCGCTGCGGTCCTGGTGTTCGGCGCCACACTCGCGTTCGTGGCCGTCGTCCCTCGCCTGTATGCCGTGGCGATCGTGGACGTGCCGCTCGGCTCGTCGACGGTGGCGTCGGACGGTGCGGTGGTTCGCGGCGTCCTCCGCGCCGACGTGCCGCCCTGGCGCCCGCACTGGTCCGGCCGGCCTCCGGTCGCCGTCATCGTGAACACCGTTGATGGCCGCGTGGTGGCGCCCACGGTGTTGTCGAGAGCGTCTCTCGA
>CAZLJG010000156.1:0-7489 GCA_964559545.1 uncultured Solibacteraceae bacterium
GTCCTGCCCCTGGCCGACCGGCACCTGGAATGGGGCCAGACGGTCCAGAAACGGCTGATTGAGGCCGGATTCCGGGTCGAACTGGACGCCAGGGTCGAAAAAATCGGATTCAAAATCCGTGAGGCCCAGCTCCAGAAGGTGCCGTACATGCTGATTCTGGGCGACCGGGAGGTGGCCGAGGGTCAGGTGGCGGTCCGGAGCCGGTCCGGCGGGGACCTGGGGGCCAAGACCCTGGACGAATTCCTGGCATCCGCCCAATCCGAGGTCGCCGAACGCCGGTAGACCCGTTTCCGATGCTAAGATAGTCGGCTGTGACTGCTGGGGAAAGCTCCAGCAATAAAGGAGTCTGTTATCGCCTACGACCGAGGGCCGCGACGGGACGACCGCGTCCGCACCAATGAACGAATCCGGGTCCGCGAGATCCGGGTGATCGACGACAACGGAGAGCAGCTTGGCATCATGCCGCCGCCGCAAGCGTTGGCATTGGCTCGGGGCAAGGGGCTCGACCTGGTTGAGATTTCACCGACCGCTGTTCCGCCGGTCTGCCGAATCATGGATTTCGGCAAGTACCAATACGAGCAGCAGAAGCGCACGCGCGCGGCGAAAAAGCACCAGAAGGTCATCGAGGTCAAGGAGATCAAGTTCCGGCCGAAGGTGGATGAACACGACTACGACTTCAAGAAGAAGCACATCGAGCGCTTCCTTGAGGACGGCGACAAGGTGAAGGCCACGATTTTTTTCCGTGGCAGAGAAATGGCGCACCCGGAAATCGGGCGCCGCATTCTGGAACGGTTGTCGGGAGAACTGGTGGACGTGGCGATTATCGAATCGTCCCCCCAGAAGGAAGGCAACCAGATGCACATGATCCTGGCACCGAAGCCGGGGGTCAAACGGCCGGCGGCGGCCAAACCGGTTGTGGCAGCACCGCCGGTTGGAGAGAGTCAGGGTTAGGGAGTAGACGATGCCGAAGATCAAGACGCACCGGGGCGCGGCCAAGCGCTTCAAGAAGACCGCCACGGGCAAGTTCACGAGGTCAAAGGCGTTCAAGCGCCACATCCTCACGAGCAAGACCACCAAGAGCAAGCGCCAGATGCGCGGCAGTGAGGTCGTAAACCCGGCCGATGCCCCGCGTCTGAAGAAGATGCTCCCGTACGACTAAGACTGACGAGAAAAAGGACTAGACCATGCCACGCGTAAAGAGAGGAACCGTCCGCGCCGCCAAGCGCAAGAAGATGCTGAAGCTGGCGAAGGGCTTTTACCTCACCAAAAGTAAGCTCTATCGATCAGCCAAGGAATCCGTCGACAAGGCGCTCAACTATGCGTTTGTCGGCCGTCGCCGCAAGAAGCGCGACTTCCGCCAGCTGTGGGTCGTCCGTATCAACGCCGCCGCGCGTCTGAACGGCCTCTCCTACGGCCGCCTGATCAACGGCCTCAAGGCCGCGAACATCGCGCTCGACCGCAAGAGCCTCGCCGAACTCGCCGTGAACCACCCGGAGGCGTTCGCGAAGGTGGCGGCTCAGGCCGCTGCGGCCGCGCCGGCGCCGACGAAGGCCGTCAGGTCAGCAACGGCCTGAGACGGTCCAGGAGTCCAGGGGTCCAGAAGTCCAGGAGTCCTCGATTCAAGGTTCAAGGGTGCAGGGTCCTTCGAGGCCCTGCACCCTTTTTTTCTTGGGCGGGGCCTATCGTGACGGCGCGAGGTATCCCCGCCGGGCGCGGACAGTGACTCCCGGCCGAGTCACACGAACGTCAATCTCCCGGAATTTGCCGTCCCTCTTCGGATTCGACGGCCGGTAGCCGAGCACATAGTACGCGCTTGAGTCGACGGCAATCTCATCAAGCAGGGGGCTCAGGTTGTTCGCGTTGAACAACGTCAGTCCGCCCGTATCGACGGCGAGGCTGTTCATGGTGTCAGGTGGGCCGCCCGCGAGGCCGCGGGTATCCACGGTGTAGACACGCGCGCCGCCGCGGTTGAGGCGGCCAACGGTGGTTCGCAACAGCCCCTCAACCTTGCCCAACGGGAACCCATCCGAGAAGAAGACCACCGTCTTCGGCCCTGGAAGGCGCGTCAGCCCCTCCGCAAGCTCGCCGAGCGTCTCCAGGGCTGTGCGCGCGGCGCGCTCCTGTTCGAGGCCCGTTCTCGCCAGGAGCGCCTCGCGGATGATCGTGCCGGCTTCATCGTCGCTGCCCATGGCGTTGGCCTCGGCCAGGTCGAACTCCCGCGACGCCGACGCTCCAGGAATCTTCAACGCGCCCAGGGCGGCAAGAAAGTCTGAGCGCTTGCTCGAGATGCGGCTGCCAAGCATCTTGCCGTTGGCGACGATCCCGGCGAAGTCGCCGGGACGAAACCGGTCAGCCATGAAGCCGTCGAGCGCCGTCTTCGCACGGCGATACCCGCCCGGCAGCATGTGCAACTCGTCGAAGACAAACACCCATGTCTGGGGGATGTGCCGCTGAGTGCCCGGCACGGGTGCCCCCGCGTTCGCGCCAGACCGCGCGGGCACCTGCGAATGCACAAGGTAAAACGTCTGAATGACCTGCGGCTGCCCGTCCTCGAGGACCTCAAAGTCAGTGGGCCCGAGGTCCATCACAAAACGTCTTTGGCCGTCGAAGACACGCGCGTCCACTTCGATCAGCCGCACGCTGGACCGGAACGCGGGCTGCTGCTCGGCTCCCCCCGGTAGGGCGAACCACGCCAGAAAGAACGCCAAGAGAGGCACTGTCCTCACGGGGACAGTGTGCCACCACTCTCTGGCGCTGACCAGCTACGCGCCGATCACCGCGCGGAGAGCAGGACCTCGCGGTGCGCAGTGGACTTCCCGGCCACGGCCTGCCGGACCAGTGACACGAGCAGGTCGAGTTCGTCTTCGGTGACGCCGAAGTGCGGCGTGAAGCGGAGCGAATTGTCGCCCCCATGGATCACACCGAGGCCGTGCATGCGGAGCCATTCCTCGATCGAACCCGCGCCGTACGCCTTGAACTGAGGACCGAGCTCGCAGGAGAACAGGAGGCCGGTGCCCTGCACCTTCACGATGCGGTCGGGATGTTCGGCACGCAGCGCGTCGAGCTTGGCCACCGCCTGGGCGCCACGGGTGCGGATGTTCGCGCGGAGCTCAGGCGTCAGCTGCGCCAGAACTGCGCTGGCCACGTCGAGCGCACGCGGATTGGCGGTCATCGTGTTGCCGTAGATGCCGATGCGGTACAACGCCGCCGTCTGCGCCGTGACACCGAGCACCGACAACGGATACTGCGCGCCGTTGATCGCCTTCGAGAACGTCTCCATGTCGGGCGGCGTGACGCCCTCAAAACCGGGATAGTCCACGATCGACAACACGCCGTGCGCGCGAAGACCCGCCTGAATTGAATCCACCAGCAGCAGCGATCCGTGCGCCTGCGTCAGCTCCCGCGCTGCGTCATAAAACGCCCTCGGCACAGCACGCCCCGGATCCCCCTCGCCCATCACGGGCTCCAGGAACATCGCTTCGATGAACCAGCCGTTGGCATCAGCGTCGGCAAATGCCGCGCGGAGGGCTGCCACGTCGTACGGGTTCACCACGAGCACGCTGTCTTCACCGCGGAAACTCGCGAGATGCTGCACGTAGTTCTTGCGGCTGGAGTTGGAGTACAGCGCGGGCCGCTCGGTGCGTCCGTGGAAGCTCCCCTTCACGACCACCCGCTTCACCGTGCGGCCGGCGTGGCGGCCACCAGGGTCGGTCATGAGCTTCGCGTTGACGTCAGCGAAACGGCTGGCCAGCGACACCGATTCCGACCCTGAATTGAGGCACAGGAATTTGTCGTACGGACACGTGCCGCGGGTGTGGCCCACCTCACGACGCATCGCGCGGTCGAACCGCAATTGCGAGAGGCTCGGCGTCATGATGTTGGCCATCACCTGCGGCCGGGCCATCGCCTCGATCACCGTCGAAGGCGTGTGGCCAAAGCCGAGCATGCCGTATCCGCCTGAGTCGTACAGCACCGCGCCCTTGAGCGTGACCAGCCACGGCCCCCGGGCGACGAGTGCGACGTAGGGGTTGGCGGTGTCCGTCGAGTAGAAGTTCAGGAAGCCGCCCTGAACAGCCTGAATCTGCGCGTCTTCGTCGAGGTCGAGCAGGTCAGCGAACTCATGCCGGATGCGCGCGTACTCGTCACCCGCGGCGCTGATCGCCGCCGCAAGGTCCGCGTGCGTCGTCGCACACGCCTCGATCGTGGCATCGTCCAGGCCAATGGTTCGGCGTCGGCCGGCGTGGGCCCGAAGCGGGGCGAGGGCGTCCAGATGTGACATGTCGGCAGTATCTAGGCACTATTGGTCAATTAGTAGCGTCATAATGGCCATTTTTACGCTATATTTCGGCGAATCGCCATGACGCTCAGCCAGACGGACCAACAACTCCTGACCCTGCTCCGCGAGAACGCGCGGACCTCGACCGCCCAGTTGGCGCGGCGGATGGGGGTGTCACGGACCACCGTGCAGAGCCGGCTCGAACGCCTGGAACGCGACGGAGTGATCAGTGGCTACACGGTGCGCGTGCACGACCAGCACGAACATGGCCACATCCGCGCCCACATCATGATGGCCGTGCATCCCAAGCAGCAGGCCTCGGTCGTCACCGCACTGCGTGCGATGCCCGAGGTTCGAAGCTTGCACTCGGTGAGCGGCACGTATGATCTCGTCGCCATTGCGCTCGTGCCAGCGGTCGGCGACATGGATGTGCTCACCGATCGCATCGGCGCCCTCGACGGCGTGGATCGCACGACGTCGTCGATCGTGTTGTCAACGAAGTTCGAACGGTAGCCCCTTCACCGAGCCCCGATTGAAGTCCCCACAATCATGTCGTGTGGCCCACGCGTCGGATGGAGGAGTGCCCACACGAACCCAATAACCGTCGGAGTCGCTGCCAGAGAGGCGAGTGCGATCGAAAACACCGCGGCCCGCGTGACGGGCCATGCCAGCAGCGCGCCGTAGATCAGCAGCGGGAACCACGCCACCAGGAGCCGCAGCACGGCACGCACGCGGCCGGTCTCGCGACCACTCCCGGTCACAACAGCCAGCCCGAGCGACGAGAGCACAAAACCGCTTGGACGCACGAGGACCGACACCAGGCCACTGGCGAACGACAGACCGGCGCCCACGAGCAGCAGCGCCACGAAGATAGTCGTTGAATCGTCCTGCCGCTGAAACTGCGCCTCGGCGACCTGCAGTGCGGGCGCAAGGACCTTCGTCGCCTCAGCCACCTCGGCTGGGCTCGGTGTCATCGCGGCCGCCGCGTCGGCAAGAGCCCGGATGGCCATCGCGTCCTTGTCATCCGCGTCCGCAGCTCGCCACGGCGCATCAACAGCCGTAAGTTCCGCCCGCAATGTTCCCGCCAGGTACACCTTGAGCGCGTGCTGCCGCCCGGGCTCGCGCTCGTCGGTCAGGTCCTCGAGCAGCTCGTTCGCGACGAATTGATCGTGCGGCAAGACCTCATTGAGCTGCATCGCGATCGCGGCGATCACGAGCATCAACAGCACCGGCGACGCAGCCAGGATCAGCGGCCAGGCCCGCCGCGATCGGGTGACCGCCCCGCTTGAGGCCGTGACGACCGACAGATCGCCTGCAAGTTCCGTCAGCGGAACGGCGCGCCCCTTCTGCCAACGATCGAGCATGGCCACGGCGGATGCGGGCGGTGCCGACGCACACTGCCCCACCGCCGCCAGCAGCTGTTGCGGTGTGCCTGGCTCGGCAGGCGCCTCGGTGCCGGGAGCCGGCCAATCGAGCAGGACGGCCCGTCCATCGGGCCGGATCCACACACGGTCCACACTGAGCGGCGGCGTGGTGCCATCACGTTCAGCGACGGCGAGTTCCGTGGCGAGGTCATGTAACCAGCCGTGCACGATGGGCCAGGCGGTGCCGACGCCTTCGGCCGTCAAGCGCATACCCTGCGGCGCTTCAAACGCATCCCAGTTGGCACCCGGCGCTCGGAGACCCGCGAGCCAATGGAGACGTCCCACGCGATTCACATCGCGCCTGGCCTTCGGCGTTTCCGGGGCGTCATCACTCCACTCGACGAGCCACACAGGTCGCCTGAGTACGGGGTCCACACCCTCGAAGAGCCGCGACTGATCGAGCGTCGCCAGTTCCCGCCCGACGATGAAGGGACCGAGGCGACGCTCGGCAGACTCCGAGACGCCATCTGCTTCGCCCGACCTGAAGGTCCGGCCTGCATCTGCAGTGTCCCGTCGTCGCAGATCGCGGGCGACGTCCTTCACAACGCGGCTCCTGGTGAGCAGGTCGTGGACGGCGGAGTACCCGTTTCTCCGACGCATCGTCGAAAACAACAGCAGCGTCAGCACAAACTGTGCAGCGGCCGCTGACGTGGTCACACCAGGGTGGGCCACGAGATAGTCGGCAAGCGGACGCGCTCCGATGGCCAGCATCGGCATGAGCAACAGGAGAGTCGGCACGTAGTAGATCAGCGCACGGGTCGCCGCCTGTCGCCACGAGAGTGCGCCCGCTCTGGACACCACGCGCAAGCCGAGCAGACGCTTCCCGAGTGTTCGGCCCCAGCGTCCCTCGCAGAGCGCGAAATACAAGACACCGACGACGAACGTCCAGGGTTCGAGTTCCACCGACGTCGAACCGCGCCGCACAACCGGCGGCCCCCAGGCCGAATTCAGGATCGCAGCAGGGATGGCGACAACCAGGTAGTCCACAGCGCCTGCCAGCAGCCGCACGTCGAGTCTGGCGGGCACGCCCGAAAGCGCAAAGGGCCGCAGCTCGCGAGCGAGATCCTGATACGACGCAGGCCGGTCGGCCCGGTCCTTCGCGAGACAACGCGCGATGACCGTGCTGAGCGCGGCGGGCACACCCGAGCGCACTTTGTGCACCATAGGTGGAGCCTCTTGCCTGACGCGCTCGAACAGCACCGTCAGGTCCTTGCCCTCAAAAGGCGCGGCTCCTGTCAGCAGGTAGTGGAGCGTGGCGCCAACCGCGTAGATGTCGGACCGCACGTCAAGCGCGTCGCCCCGCAGTTGCTCCGGCGAGGCGAACTGCGGCGTGCCCATGAACGTCTGATCGCCGCTTCTGCGCTCGGCCGGAATCGACAGACCGAAGTCGCCCACCTTGATGCTCCCATCGGCGTCGATGAAGCAGTTGGACGGTTTGATGTCCCGGTGCAGAACGCCGGCCGCCAGAGCCGCGTCGAGTCCGCTGATGATGTCGATCACGGCCGACACGGCGTCGGAGACCGGCAGCGGCCCCTGCTCGGCCACGCGGTCCTTGAGCGTGCCCCCGGGCACCAGCTGCATCGAGATCGCGGACAACCCGTCGATCTCTTCGCTGCCGAAGACGTACACGGTGTGCGGATCACTCACTGACGCGGCCATCTGCCCTTCAAGCAGAAACCGTTCGCGATCTTCGAGACGATCGATCCGCCCGCGCAGCAGCTTCAGCGCCACCCGCCGGCCGGTGTCGAGGTGCTCGGCCTCATACACCTCACCCATGCCGCCCCGGCCG
>CAZLJG010000157.1:0-7352 GCA_964559545.1 uncultured Solibacteraceae bacterium
ACAGCACCAGTCGTGGGTACACGTCACCGGTGCTCGCCACCGTCGCGGGAGTCCCACAGATCATTGCGTCCACGGGACAACGTGTCTTCGGCGTGAACCCCACCGACGGCTCGTTGTTGTGGAGCCACAATGGTCCGGGCGTCAGCGCCGAAGTCAGCAACGCACCGATCGTGTTGCCTGACAATCGGGTCCTCATCACGTATTGGGGCGAAATCGTGATGCTGCGCCTCTCGTCCACGGCCGGAAACGTGACGGCGACCGAAGTGTGGCGTTCACCTCGTCTCCGCAATACCTACAGCCCGATCGTGTATCGCGACGGCAACTTGTATGGTTTCGCTGGCGCGTTCCTGACCTGTGTGGATGCCGAGACCGGCAACATCCGCTGGCGCGAACGCTTCTACGAAGGTTCCCTCGTCAGCCTTGGCGCACATCTTCTGGTGCTCGGTCAGACGTCCGGCGACATCCACATCGTCCAGGCGTCGCCCGACAAGTACGCCGAAGTCTCACGGCTGAAGGTCTTCACCCCTGGAGCCACATCAATCACCGGGCCATCGGTCGCTGGACGCCGCGTCTACATTCGCAACGTCGAGGAAATGGTCGCGCTCGAGATCGAGGGACGATGATGAGGCGACTGCTCGCGATCTCAACCATCCTCGCTGCGGCAATGTCGTCGTCCATCACCACCGCACAATCCCGGACGGAGTGGCCGCAACTGCTTGGGCCACGCGGCGACACCACGACAACAGAGACCCTCAAAGGCCACACGCTCACGGTGGGATGGCGTGTGCCGCTTGATGGAGGTCGATCAGCGGTGATCGCACGCGGAGACCGTGTTTACACCACCGGCAGCGACGGCACGTCGGAGGCCCTCATCGCCCTCGATGCTGCGACCGGGCGTGAAGTGTGGCGCGCCACCCTCGGCGCTGCGCACGCCACGTACGAGCCACTTGCCACACCCGCCCTCGTGGGTGACACGGTCGTCGCGCTCACGGCAACCTGTGTGGTGCACGGCGTCAACGCGAACACTGGAGCGCTGATCTGGCAGCGCAGTCTCGTCACCGATTACAAGACACGGCTCGCACCGCGCGGGTGTTCCACGTCGCCACTCATCGACAACTCCACCGTCGTGATCGCTACTGGAGCCCCAGCCACCGGAACAACGATCGTTGGACTTCACGCCTCGACAGGAGAACCGGCCTGGACGGGAACGAACCTGCCTCTCTCGCTCAGCACTCCCGTCGGCGTCGGTCAGTTTGGCGACGAGCGACTGCTGCTGTATCACTACGCCAAGCCCCCGGGCACCAGCGGCCTCGCGGCTTTGCGCATCAAGGGGTCTGCGCCTGAAGTGGCGTGGCAGATCGACATGCCGAGCGGCATGTCGGATACCGCCGCACTCGCGCTGCCCGGCAACAAGGTGCTCGTCCAGACCTGGAACGACAGTTACCTTGTGGATGTGTCGGCAGCTCCCTCCATCAAGTGGTCAACAAAGGACCTCTGGGCACTCTACCCGCCACCCACACATCACAACGGCGCGCTGTACGGGTTCGGCGGCAACTCGACTGAGTTCTTCAGCGCAGTCGACATCGCCACCGGTAAGACCCTGTGGACCGAACGCCTCTACCGCGGATACACGGTCAATGCCGGCGGCACACTGGTTGTGCTCTCTGAATCCGCGGGCTTCCTCCGGCTCGTCTCACCAGACCCCACCCGCTACCGCCAACTCAGCCAGCTCCAGGTCTTCCGTCCTGGCGCCCGCACCATCACACCACCCACAGTCGCCGGTGGGCGCATTTTTGTGCGCAACCTCGAGGAAGTGGTGATGGTCGAGGCACGATAGCGGGGACTATCTCCGAATCGAGATCTTCCTCACAGTCACCGGCGTGTTCGGCGTTTCGCCTGTGACCGCCACGCGTCCGATGGCGTTGACAACATCCATGCCCCGCACAACCCGACCGAAGACGGCGTACTGATTGTCGAGACTGCGGCATTCACCGGTGCAGATGAAAAACGACGTTGTGGCGCTCGCCGGGTCGTCGCCGCGAGCCATCGACAGAATGCCGGGCACGTTGGGTGTGTTGGTGAACTCGGGCTGAAGCGTGTGAATCAGCGCAGCCTGCTTCTGCGTAAGCGGCATCTGCCGATACGTGGGTGAGCCGGTCTGAATGACGAAGTTGGGCACCACGCGATGAAAGAGCGTGTCGTCGTACACGCCGGCAGCGGCGAGCTGCAGGAAGTTGCGCACGGTTTCGGGAGCAAGGTTCGCGAGCAGCTCAACTTCGATCTCCCCCATCGACGTCTCAAGCACGGCGCGGTACTTCGACAGCTCGTCGGCCGTCGCGGTGACAAACGGATCAACAACCGGAGGCGGCGTGTCGCGAATGGTGACCTTTGTGATGGTCACACGTTCCTTGGCCATCCCCTTCTCGTCCGCGTCAATCGCCGAGATGGCCTGCACCACCTCGATGCCTTCGACGACCCGGCCGAAGATCGAGTACTGCCCGTCGAGCGCCAGTTGTGGGTTGGCGCAGACGAAGAACTGGAGGCCACCGCTGTCCGGCTGACCGGGCGCCAGCACCGCGCTGACGGTGCCGAGCGTGTGGGATTCGCCGCTGAGCTCGCGGCGCACACGGTTCAGCCCGCCGGTGCCGTACTGCGCGGCCTTCGCCGGGTCCTTGCTGAGGGGATCACCGCCCTGGATGATTCCGTACTTGATGACCCGATGGAACGTCGTGCCTTCATAGGCGCCCTCCTGGACGTTCTTGATGAAGAACCCCACGTGGTTCGGCGCGGCGTCAGGCAGCAGGTCGAAGATAAACGTGCCCTTCGATGTCTCAACCACCGCCTGCTTCCCCGCCATTTCAGCCGGCTTCAACGGTGTGGTGAAAAACGCCGGCCGGGCCGGCGCCGCCTGCGCCAGCAACGAGACAAGCAGCATCAGTTGAGCGACCATCGCCAAAGGTTATCCCACAGAAAAACCTCCGTGCCTCCCTGTGGATCCCTGTGGGGTTGCCTTAGACTTGGCCCATGACCCTTCCCTCCCTTCGCCGCGCTGGCATCCCGGCTGGTCTTCTGGCCCTGACGATCGCATGTGCTCCGACGCCGCCTCAGACGGTGGCCGACCTTCCGAACCTCGACACGACTCGTGTGCTGGCCGACATCACGCGGTTGTCCTCTGACGAGTTCCAGGGACGCGCACCCGGTGGCGAAGGAGAGCGTCTGACCGTTGACTACCTGACCGCGCAGTTCAAGGCGGCAGGCCTGGAGCCGGGGAATCCCGACGGAACGTTCATCCAGAAGGTGCCACTGGTGGGTCTCCGTCCGATGGTCACGTCGCCGTTCACGGTGAAGCAGGGCGGCAAGTCGAAGACCCTCCGTGTGCTCGGCGATGTCGTACCGTTCAGCACGCGCGTTGCCGAAGAGGTGTCGCTGACCGACTCTGAGATGGTGTTCGTCGGCTACGGGATCCAGGCACCGGAGTTCGGATGGGACGACTTCAAGGGTGTGGACGTCAAAGGCAAGACCGTCCTGATGCTGGTGAACGACCCGCCGGTTCCCGGTGACGGCCCGGGCAAGTTGGACCCGAAGGTGTTCGGCGGCAAGGCGATGACCTACTACGGCCGATGGACCTACAAATTCCAGCAGGCCGCCGACATGGGAGCCGCAGGTGTTCTGGTGATCCACGAAACCGAACCCGCCGGTTATCCCTTCTCAGTGGCGCAGGGCATGGGCGGCGAGCGCTTCAACCTCGTGACCCCTGACAAGAACATGAGCCGCGCGGCGGTCGAAGGCTGGATCTCGCTTGAAGCCACGACCGACCTCTTCAAATCCGCCGGACTCGACTTCGCCGCGCTCAAAGCACGCGCGGCGACACGCGACTTCGCGCCGGTCTCGCTGAAAACCACCGCGTCGGTCACGATGTCGCAGACCATGCGCACCGTGGATTCCCAGAACGTCATCGCGAAGCTGACCGGCAGCGACCCTGTGCTCAAGGACGAATACGTCATTTATTCGGCACACTGGGATCACCTCGGCGTCGCCGCCGTCCCTCGTGATGGCGATGCCATCAACAATGGCGCGATGGACAACGCGAGTGGCACTGCCGCCATGCTCGAGATCGCGCGGGCGTTCAAGGCCATCAAGCCGACGCCGAAGCGGACAATTCTCTTCCTGGCGGTGACGGCAGAAGAACAGGGACTCCTCGGCTCCGAGTACTACGCGAAGTTTCCGCTCTACCCACTCGATCGCACGTTGGCCAACGTCAACGTGGACGGCATGAACATGTGGGGCCGCACGAGCGATCTCACCGTCGTTGGCTACGGCGCTTCCGACCTCGACGACTACCTCGCAGCCGCAGCCGCCGAGCAGGGCCGTACGCTCATCCCTGATCCAGAGTCAGAGAAGGGTTTCTACTACCGCTCCGACCACTTCAACTTCGCCAAGGTCGGTGTTCCCGCGCTCTATACCGACGATGGCGCGACGTTCAGGGACAAGCCTGCCGGCTACGGCCAGCAGAAGCGCGATGAGTTCAACAAGCGCGACTACCACGCGCCGTCCGACGAAGTGAAGCCGGACTGGGATCTGGCAGGACTCGCCGAAGACGGCAAACTCCTGCTCGCGGTCGGCTACCGCGTCGCCATGGCGGCCACGTTCCCCGAGTGGAAACCCGGGAACGAGTTCAAGGCCGTGCGCGACAAGATGCTCAACCGCTAGCTCTCACCACCCACGTCGTCATCGCCCGCTGACCGTGGACGATGGTGGTCTTGAGGGGATCGAGGAGCGCGCCGTACTGTGCCGTGAGGCGCATGAGTTGCGCTTCGTTCGTCAGGTAACGATCGGAGCCGTCGGGCAGTGATGCCCGGCGGCTCACACCAGGATTCACCCACCGCACCTGGGATTCAATGCCGGCGGAGGACGCCAGGCGCGCGAAGAACAGTCCCCCCGGCCGCAGCACCCGGAACAACTCCGCAACCATCCCCTCAAAGTGCGCATCGTCGCGTGCGAAGTGGAGCACGGCGCTGCACACCACCACGTCGAAGAATCCCGACTCATAAGGCAGGGCGTCGAGCGGCGCCAGCCGCGCATGGCCATCTGCCAGCGGATGGCCGACCTCTGCCGCCAGCTCCGTGAACGCCGCGATGGCTCTGGGGTTTTCGTCAGCGCCGTACACGTCGAACCCTTCGCGGAGCAGATAGTGTGCGTTCCGTCCCGACCCGCACCCGGCGTCAAGAATGCGATCGCCCGTGGCGATGCGCCCCTTCAGGAGCTGGTCGAACAGGTAGATGTCGATGCCGCCGAAGACCGCAGTCAGGTTCACTTGTCTCAGTGTATATTGCGCGCATGCGCACACACCTTCGACTCGCACTCGTGCTGACTTCCGCGCTGGCGACCGGCGCCATCGTCTCGCTCGACGGCCAGACACAGGGCCAGGGCCGCGGCGGTGGCGGTGGCGGTGGTCAGCAAGTGGTGATGGATGAGGCCCGCGCGCGGCAGCTCTATGTGAGTAACCGGCACGAGGATCACCCACCCGCGAACTATCAGGCGGCGATTGACGCCAAGGCCAAGGAAGATGCGCGCTACGTGGATGCCTGTCGTGGCGTGATGGAGTGCACGAAGGTCACGTACCGGAGCAGCGTCGGAGATATGGACATCCCCGCGTACCTGTTCCAGCCGATCAACAAAGGTGGTCCGCGCAGCAAGGCGGCGATGATCTGGGTGCACGGCGGAGTGCACGGCAACTGGTCAATTTCGTATTTCCCGTTTGTCCGCGAAGCCGTGCAGAAGGGCTACGTCATCATTGCCCCCGAATACCGCGGCAGCACAGGCTATGGCGAAGCCCACCACAAGGCGATCGACTACGGGGGTTATGAGATCGACGACACCATCAGCGCGGTGGACTACCTCAAGACCCTCCCGCACGTGAATCCCGACCGACTTGGCATCATGGGTTGGAGCCACGGCGGCTTCATCGCGCTGCACTCGGTGTTCCGCGAGAAACACCCGTTCAAGGCAGCGGTCGCGATGGTGCCGGTCACGAATCTTTTCTTCCGGCTCTCGTACAAGGGTCCGAGTTATCAGCGCAGCTTTTCCACGATGGAGCGCGTGTTGGGCCTGCCGTTTGAGCGCCGCGAGATCTACAAGGAACGGTCCCCGATCTATCACGTGGACAAGCTTCAAGTGCCGTTGCTCGTCCATGTCGCCACCAACGACACGGACGTGAACTTCGAAGAAGCCGAGCAGATCATTGACGCGTTACGAGCCCGGAAGCCGACGCTGGCGGAGACGAAGGTTTACGTGAATCCGACGCCAGGCCCGACAAGCGTGGGCCACACGTTTAATCGCCGCACCAACACCACAACGCTGCAGCGCGACGACTCGCCGGAACAGATCGAGTCGTGGAACCTCGTGTGGGCGTTCTGGGAGAAACACATCGGCAAATAGCGCCGGACTGTTACTGCAGTTGCGAGACGATCGCCGCGCGTAAGTCGCCGAAGCTCAGCCGCGTCAACTCGCGGCCGTTGATAAAAAACGTCGGCGTCCCGTTGACACCCAGCGACTGGCCATCGGTCTGATCCTGCAGGATGCGGATTCGAATCTGCGGATTCTCGGCGTCCGCCTTCAGCTTCGCCACGTCAATGCCGACCATCGGTGCGTACGTCAACAGCAGTTCCGGACGTGGCGCCGCGTGGCTCGCCCACTCAGGCTGCCGCGCCATCATGATCTCCAGGAACTCCCAGTACTTGTTTTGCTCACGTGACGCCTCAAGGAGAGACGATGCGTAGACGGCGTTGCCATGGAGCGGCATGTAGCGAATGACCAGCTTCATGCGACCATCAAACTCCGTCAGGAGCTGCTTCACCATCGGATACATCACGCGGCAGGATTCACACTCGGGATCGAGAAACTCCACGACGGTGACCGGCGCCTGGTCGGGCCCCTGGAATGGGCTGTGCGGTCGCACAAGCGACACGCTGCCGGCATTGGCTGGCGCGGCCGATGGGCTGGCGGCTGGATTCGGCTCCGGAGCCGTCGGCGCCGGCTGATACCAGGTCGCCGCCAGGACAAAAAGACCGATGACTGTCGCCGCAACGGCGCCGAGCGTGAGCTTATTGATCTGCACGAACACTCCCCTTCACACGAGCATTGAACCACACCAGACCTGCCGCGACAGCAAGAAAGCTGCCGAGTGACAGGAGGGGGATGGAAACAAAGCCGAACCATTCGATCTGCCGTTCGGTGCACGAGATCCCGACGCCACACGGCGTGATCTCATCTGGAATGACGCCGTAATACAGCAGGCAGTGGTACACGGTGATCGCGATGCCGGCGATCACCAGCGGCCACATGTACCGCGC